>DATCWZ010000380.1:0-2119 GCA_036566065.1 Streptomyces sp.
CCGCCCGCGGACGCGGAGTTGACGCGCGGGGTGGTATCCGGCCTGTGGTCGCGCGGCAGCGGGCGGCTGCGTGCCTCGTCCGGTGCCGGGGACGCCTCCAGGGGCGCGGCGGCGCTGGTGGTGCAGGACGTGCTGGCCGACCCGGTGGCGTACGCGAGGACCGTGGTGCCCGGCGGCTGACGCGGCGTTCCCGTGGCCCGGAGTCCGTACGACTCCGGGCCGCTGGTACGACTGGGCTTGCTCAGCGCACGCCGAGCAGGTGGTCCATCGCCAACTGGTCCAGCGCTTCGAACGCCATGCCGCGCTCGGCGGCGGCGTTCACGTCGAAGTCCTCGAACGCCGAGCGGTCCGCGAGCAGTGCGGCCAGGCCCTCCGGCGCGGTCGGCTGCGCCAGTTCGTCGAGCCGGGACGCGCGCAGCGCCTCCTGCACGGCGGGGTCGGCGCGGAAGGCCGCGGCGCGCTCCTTGAGGATGAGGTAGTTGCGCATGCAGCCGGCGGCCGAGGCCCACACACCGTCGTAGTCCTCGGTCCGCGGCGGCTTGAAGTCGAAGTGGCGCGGCCCCTCGTACCCGCCGCGCTCCAGCAGGTCGACCAGCCAGAACGCCTGGCGCAGATCACCCGCCCCGAAGCGCAGGTCCTGGTCGTACTTGATGCCGGACTGGCCGTTGAGGTCGAGATGGAACAGTTTGCCCGCCCACATCGCCTGGGCGATGCCGTGCGCGAAGTTCAGTCCGGCCATCTGCTCGTGGCCGACCTCAGGGTTGACGCCGACGATTCCGGGACGCTCAAGGCGCTCGATGAAGGCGAGCGCGTGGCCCACGGTCGGCAGCAGGATGTCGCCGCGCGGCTCGTTGGGCTTGGGCTCGATGGCGAAGCGGATGTCGTAGCCCTGCTCGGTGACATAGTCGCCCAGCAGGTCGAACGCCTCCTTCATACGGTCGAGCGCGACCCCGATGTCCTTGGCCGCGCCGGACTCGGAACCCTCGCGGCCGCCCCACGCCACATAGGTGGTGGCGCCGAGCTCGACGGCGAGGTCGATGTTGCGCAGGGTCTTGCGCAGCGCGTACCTGCGCACGCCCCGGTCGTTGGCCGTGAAGGCACCGTCCTTGAACACCGGGTGGGTGAAGAGGTTGGTGGTCGCCATCGGCACGGTCAGGCCCGTGGAGTCCAGCGCCTTCCGGAACCGCTTGATGTGCCCCTCGCGCTCCGCCTCGGTGGCGCCGAAGGGGATCAGGTCGTTGTCGTGGAACGTCACCCCGTACGCGCCGAGCTCGGCCAGCCGCTTGACCGACTCCACCGGGTCGAGCGGCGCCCGGGTGGCGTCGCCGAACGGGTCGCGGCCCTGCCAGCCCACGGTCCACAGGCCGAAGCTGAACTTGTCCGCCGGGGTGGGCGTGAAGCGTTCCGTCATCGTCCGTCCGCCTTCGAATGCGTCGGGCCCAAAGCCGGTCAAACCAGCCGGGACCCTATTTGTTTACTGTCATGACTAATCATGCACGCAGGACCCCTGTGACGTAACCCCCCACCGGCACGGAACCGGCGAATCCTCTGGTCCGTGGCGCATCGATCACGTAATTTGTTAGCCCTACGACCAAAACCGGCCGGACCGGTCCCACCGCGAGAAGAGGTAGCCCATGCCGCCGCGTACCGTCGTCATCGGCGTGGACAGCTCCACCCAGTCCGCCAAGGCGGCGGTGGCCGACGCCGACACCGGTGAGCTGCTCGCCGTCGGCCGCGCCCCGCATGTGGTCACCGGGGAGGCCGGGGCCCGGGAGAGCGATCCCGAGATCTGGTGGCAGGCGCTGTGCACCGCCGTCGGCACCGCGGTCAAGGAGTCCGGCGTCCCAGCGTCCGCCGTCACCGGCATCGCCGTCGCCGGGCAGCAGCACGGCCTGGTCGTGCTCGACCGGTCGGGCCGCCCGCTGCGCCCGGCCCTCCTGTGGAACGACACCCGCTCGGCCCCGCAGGCCGCCGCGCTCACCGCCGAACTGGGCAGTGCGGACGCCTGGACGGCGCGTACGGGCTCCGTCCCGGTCGCGGCCGTGACCGCGTCGAAGTGGCGCTGGCTGCGCGAGAACGATCCGGCGACTGCGGACGCGACGGCCGCCGTACGGCTGGC
>DATCWZ010000488.1:0-2847 GCA_036566065.1 Streptomyces sp.
CCGGGAACGCGGTGCCGGAGGCAAAGGGGCCGGACCAGGGGCCGCCTCCCCGGCCGTAGGCGTCCCGGTCCCCGGCGGGCAGCGACTTCAGCAACTGTCTGGCGCGGGCGAGCTTGCCCTCCACCGTGCGCCTGTGGCGGCTGACGGCGTCCTGGTCGTGCTCCAGTCCCGCGAGGGCCCTGGCGGCCTCGGCGCGGATCTGCGCGGCCCTGCGCTCCTCGTGCCGGAGCCGGTCAAGGAGTGCCGCCTGACGCGCGTTCACCCGGTCGAGTGCGGCGGCCCGGTCGAGGAACGTGTCGGGGTCCGACGAGAGCAGCAGCTCCAGGGCGGGGTCGATGCCGCCGGAGCGATACTGCGCCCCGGCCAGCGAACCGAGGGCGGTCCGCAGCCGGTTGATGTCCTCCCGGACCCGGGCCGCCGCGTCCTGCGCGCCTCTCAGCTCGCCGCGCAGCCGCTCGGCGTCCTCGGTGGCGGCGTTGAACCGCTCGGTGGCCTGCTCGGCCTGCTCATACAGATGGTCGACCGCGGCCTTGGCGCTCTCGTGCGTGTCCTGCGGGTCGGCGCTCGCCGGGGCGCCGCCGAGGGTGGTGGCGGCAGTCGCCGCGGCGGCCGAGAGGACGGTGGCCCGCACGGTCTTCTGGAGTCCGGGCCGGGTGGGACGGCGGTGCGACGACACGGGAAGCCGCGCTCCCTTCCGCTGTACGCGCGTGCGCAGCCCCTGCCGCCCCGGGCGGGCGGACCGACGACCGGGAGCTGCGCGGCAGCGCAGACAGTAACCGTGCGGCTACCCTGCGGCCACAGGCCACGCCGGGCGGGAAGGGGGTGGAAACGGCGGCGCCCCGCGGGTGACCTGTGGTCTCCGGCGGGGCGGGGCGTCAGCGGGTGCCGTGGTGATTCGCTCGTTCGGGCGTCAGATGCGTACGCCGACCTGGAAGGTTCCGACGGTGTTCATCGACTCGTAGCGGACGTACGCGCCCGGCTTGGGGGCGTGCAGGATCTGATTGTTGCCCGCGTACAGGCCCACGTGCGCGGTGTTGTTGAAGAACACCAGGTCGCCGGGCTTGAGGGAGCTGCGGCCTATCCGGGTGCCCTCGTTGATCTGGGTGTATGTGGTACGGGTGATGTGGACGCCCGCCTGGGCGTAGGACCACTGGGTCAGGCCCGAGCAGTCGAACGAGTTGGGGCCCGTGCCGCCGGAGACGTACGGCTTGCCGATCTGGGTGGCGGCGGCCTGGAGAGCGGCGGCGCCGCGGGCGGAGGCTGGGGCCTCGTTGCCCAGTTCGACCCGCTCGCCGGATGCCCGGCTGGCGCGCGACTCGTCGTCGGCCATCTTGGCGCGCTCGGCGGCGGTCAGCGTGTTCAGCAGCTTCTGCGCGGCGGCGAGCTTCGCCTGATGCTTCTCCTTGTTCTTGCCCAGTGCCTCGCGGACGTCGGCGAGATCGCCCAGCTTCGCCTGGGCCTCCTTGCGCTGCTGCGCGAGGGTGCGCTGCTTGGACTGGATCTTCCGCAGCGACTCGGCCTGCTTGGCCGTGAGCTGGTCGAGGGCCGATGCCTGGTCCAGGAAGCTGTCGGGGTCCGAGGCGAGGAAGAGCTGGACGGACGGGTCGATGCCGCCGGTGCGGTACTGCGCGGTGGCCAGTGAACCCAGTTCGTCGCGCAGCCTGTTGAGCTCGTCCTGGCTGCGGGCGACTCTGTCCTGCAGCGCGTCGACCTCGCTCTTCAGCTTCTTCTGGTCCTCCTTGGCCCCGTTGTACTTCTCGTTGGCGACCTCGGCCTCGTGGTAGAGCTTGTCGACCTGTGCTTTGACCTCGGACTTCGTCGGCTTCGGGTCGGCGTGGGCGGCCTGGGACGAGAGGGCGACTGCCGCGACGGCGGTCGCGGTGAGCACGGTCACACGAGTGCGGCTCGGCTGCTTGGGACGACGGTGGGACGCCACGAAGGCGAGCTCCTTCTTCCTCGAGCCGCCTACCGGGCTGTGGGGGAACGCAACCCCGGCTCCGTACAGAAAACGGACTCGGCGGTGCCTTCGCCGTCACCCCGGGTGGGTGATCGACCGTGCGAAGGTTCGAGGCCTGACCTTAGTGACCATGTTGTGATCAGTTCAAATCCTCATGAGCAAAATCTCGTCACACCAGGCACTTCTTTACTTTCATCACACCGCGTGTAGCCGTGACCTGACGGTACGTTCCCAGAAATCGGACATGCCCCACAAGCCGCCCAAGCATCACTAGACGCGCGAAAGGCGCTTCAGGAGCAAGGCGGACGCGACGGGCCTGGCCCCCGCCTTCGCGACTCCGTCGGCCACCTCGCGGTCGGTGGACACCACCACGACGGGCCGGCCGGAGGGTTCCGCGCGGGCCAGCTGTCTGATCAGTTCGTCGGCCGTCACCCCCGCCTTGCTGAACAGCACCCGCACCCCGCGCGGCGGCGCGAGCAGCACCGGAGCGGCCAGTTCGGCCCCGTCGAAGACACAGGTCATCTCCGCGCCGGTCTGCGCCGCGAGCACGGACAGGCCGCCCAGCAGACGCAATCGCTGCCGCTCCAGCGGCAACTGCGGATAGCCGGTCTTGGTGACGTTGTAGCCGTCCACGATCAGATGCGCCTGCGGCAGCGCGAGCAACTGGTCGAGCAGCGCCGGGTCGGTCTCCGAAAGGGCCCTGGCCGCGATGTCCTTGGGCGAGAGACGGCCGGGCTCCACGGCGTCCACACTGTCCGCGGGCCGCATCGAGGAGGGCGGCAGGGCCAGTTCGCGGCGCAGCCCGCGGGCCGCGTCGAGCACCGTGTAGAGCAGCAGTCGCAGCCGCATGTCCTCCACGGAGCGCCCTTCCCTGGCCGCTCTGCGGCCCG
>DATCWZ010000862.1:0-2395 GCA_036566065.1 Streptomyces sp.
GGGAGCCGGCGACGGGCCGCCACGGGGGAGAACGGCCCGTCGCCGGGGTCTTCCGGCGGGGTGACGACCGGGGCCGCCGCCCGGTCGGGGGCGGCGGCGGAAGTCGGTCACCTGGAAGGGACGCTAAACCCGCGATGCGACCAGGAGTCGTAATGACAGATATTGCCCGAGTCTGACGTTTCGTTACGTCTGAATGTACGGAAAAATCTGGACCTGACCCCCGTGTCGGACGTACGGGCTCTACGCCGGGCGCACACTGCCGTAGATCGGCATGTAGTAGATCGACTCCACGCGCACGTTCGCGCCCGGCTTCGGCGCGTGGATCATCATGCCGTCGCCCTTGTAGATGCCGACATGGCTGATGTCGTCGTAGAAGAACACCAGGTCGCCGGGGCGCAGGTCCGCCGTGGCGACCCGGGTCCCGACCTCGACCTGGTCCCAGGTGGTGCGGGGCAGATCGACGCCAGCCGCCTTCCAGGCCGCCTGCGTCAGCCCCGAGCAGTCGTACGAGGACGGGCCCGTCGCCCCCCAGACATACGGCTTGCCGATCTGCGCCTCGGCGAAGGCGAGGACCTTGTCGGCCTTCGCCGCGTAGCTGTCGGAGCCCGTGTCGCCGGTCCCGGTGTCGGCCGCGGTGGAGCCCGTGTCCTGCTGCGCGGCCTGCTGGGCCTCACGCTCCGCGTCGGCGGCCTTCTGCTGCCGGGCCAGCTCGTCGGCCTTGCGCTGGGCCTCGGCCTCCTTCTTGCGTTCCAGCTCGGCCAGGCGCGCCTTCTCCTGCGCGTTCAGTTCCGACAGCAGCGAGCGGGCCTCGGTCAGCTTGCTCTGCACCTTCTGCTTGCTGGTGCGCAGTGTCTCCTGCGACTCGGTGAGGGCCTCCAGGCTCTTGGTGGCCTCGGTGCGCTTGGCGGCCGCCTCGCGCTGCTGCGTACGGAAATCGGAGACGGCCTCCTGCTGCTTGCTCGTCATCCGGGACATCAACTGGTCCTGGTCGAAATACGACTGGGGGTCGTCGGCGAGCAGGAATGTCGCGGTCGGGGCGATGGAACCGCTGCGGTACTGCGCGGCGGCGAAGCGCCCGAGCTCCCTGCGGGTGTCGTTCAGCTTGGCGGCACGCTCGGCCGCGGCGTCCAGCAGCGCGTCGACCTTGGAGCGCTGGTCCGCCGACGCCGCCTTGGCTTTGGCGTACTGCTGGGTCGCGGTGCCCGCCTGCCGGTAGAGGTCGTCGACCTTCTTCTGCACTTCCTCGATGCTGGGCTTGGACTGGGGCGCCGCCGTCGCGCTCTGCGTGGAGAGCAGCGTGACGGAGGCCAGCGCCGCCGTGGTGAGACCTACGGCGGGGCTGGTGGTACGCACCCGGGGGCGCTGTTTGCGATGCGACGCCAAGACCGGCATCTCCTTCCGTGGACCGCCTACCGGGTCGGCTGCCGCCACCTGGCGTGGCGGACAGGAGGGGCGGGCGGAACGGAAGGCTGCCCTGCGGTCCGGCTGGGGACCGGACCGATTTCACCCCGGTGATGCGTGTGGGTCCCCGGTTCCGGTTCCCGCGCGGAGGCGTAACTCCCGCGAAGGGCACACGGATTCGGCGAGGGCCGCCCGTGCGGCGTGGTTCGCCTCAAGGAGGGTTCGGGCCACCCGATCGAGCACGCTAGCCAAACCTGGGTGCCGTTGTGAAGGTTGATGTTCGATATGCCCGATACATTTCTGTGACCATTTTCGAACGGGCGGCGGCGAGGGGGCAGGAAGCGGTTTTATCTCACGCGGAGTGCGTGGCCCGTCTCGCTGCGCGCACATCCGCGTTGCATCCGCGTACGTCCGCGGGATGCGGCCCGGGGTGTCAGTGCGGTGCCAGGGCACGCGAGCCCGGCCTGATCCGAACGAGAGGCCCTAGACTCTGAAAGCGATGAGCAGCCTCTTTGACGACAGCTTCCTGACCGGCCTCCAGCTACCGGAGGAAGGGCCCCCACCGCCCCCCGAGGGCCACGCACCCGAAGCGGTGCCGGAGGGCCTGTTCCAGGATGTCTTCGACACGCCCCCGCCGCCGCGTGAAACGTACTACCGCAACGGCGCGCCCCGCCCGGTCATCGACACGGCGGCGCTGCTCGACGAGCTGAACACCGAGCAGCGGGCCGCGGTCGTCCACTCCGGCTCACCGCTGCTCATCGTCGCAGGGGCCGGTTCGGGCAAGACCCGGGTGCTCACCCACCGGATCGCCCATCTGCTGGCCGAGCGCGGCGTGCACCCCGGGCAGATCCTCGCGATCACCTTCACCAACAAGGCCGCCGGCGAGATGAAGGAGCGCGTCGAGGACCTCGTGGGGCCGCGGGCCCACGCCATGTGGGTCATGACCTTCCACAGCGCGTGCGTCCGGATTCTGCGCCGCGAGTCCAAGCTCCTC
>DATCWZ010000581.1:0-3027 GCA_036566065.1 Streptomyces sp.
CACCGCCGGACCTGTACGGCAGCATGGATCCATGTCCGTACTGACGCGCGACGAAGCGCAGACCCGAGCCCAGCATCTCGACGTACACCGCTACACGATCGACCTCGATCTGACCCAAGGCGAGGAGACCTTCGACTCCCGCGCCGTGATCCAGTTCACCGCTCACACGGCCGGGGACACGTTCGTCGAACTCAAGCCCGCCACCCTGCGCTCGATCAGCCTCGACGGACACCCGCTCGACCCGGAATGCCTCGACGGGAACCGTTACCCGCTCACCGCCCTCCCGGAGGGCCCGCACGAGCTGTGCGTCGACGCCGCGATGTGCTATTCGCGCACGGGCGAGGGCATGCACCGCTTCACCGACCCGAGCGACGGCGAGGCCTACGTCTACACCCAGCTCTTCATGGAGGACGTCCAGCGCGTCTTCGCCGCGTTCGACCAGCCCGACCTCAAGTCCGTCTTCGAGATCGGCGTTACCGCACCAGCGGGCTGGAGCGTCCTCGGCAACGGCATCGCCACGCAGGGCGAGGACGGCCGATGGACCCTGGCGCCCACCCCGCTGATCTCCACCTATCTCGTCGCCGTCGCCGCCGGCCCCTGGCACTCCGTGACCACCGAGCACGCCGGGCGCCCCTTCGGCATCCACTGCCGGCGCTCCCTGGCGCCCCATCTGGACGCCGACGCCGACGAGATCCTCGGCATCACCCGGGCCTGTTTCGACCGCTACCACGAGAAGTTCGACGAGCCCTACCCGTTCGACTCGTACGACCAGGCGTTCGTGCCCGAGTTCAACGCGGGTGCCATGGAGAACCCCGGCCTCGTCACCTTCCGCGACGAATTCGTCTACCGCTCCGCCGTCACCGACACCGAGCGCCAGACCCGCGCCATGGTCATCGCCCACGAGATGGCCCATATGTGGTTCGGTGACCTCGTCACCCTGGCCTGGTGGGACGACATCTGGCTCAATGAGTCGTTCGCCGAGTACATGGGCTACCAGACCCTCACCGAGGCCACCCGGTTCACCGGCACCTGGGTCGAATTCGCCGTCGACCGCAAGGGCTGGGGCTACGACGCCGACCAGCGGCCCTCCACCCATCCAGTCGCCCCCGACCCGGCCGCCGTCCCCGACACCGCGTCCGCGATGCTCAACTTCGACGGCATCTCGTACGCCAAGGGCGCCTCGGCCCTGCGCCAGCTCGTCGCCTGGCTTGGTGGGAAGGACTTCCTGGCCGGTATCAACGTCCACTTCGCCCGGCACAAGTTCGCCAACGCCACCCTCGCCGACTTCATCGACAACCTGGCATCGGCCACCGACCGCGACGTCCACGCCTGGGCCGCCACCTGGCTGCGCACCACCGGCATCGACACCCTCACCGGGCAGGTCGAAGAGACCGGGACCACCTGGTCGCTCGCCGTCGGCCACGAGGGCAGCCGCCCGCACCGCATCGCCGTCAGCACCTACGACCACACCCTGGACACCGGGTCGGACGCGAGCCGGCTGGTGCGGCTGGACCGGTTCGAGATCGACGTCCCGCAGGACGGCAGCTCCGGCGCGGGCGCCGCGGGCGGCGTCGTCAAGGTGATCCCCGGTGCCCGCCCCGCGCTCGTCGTCCTCAACGACGCCGACCTCACGTACGCCAAGATCCGCCTGGACCCGGCGTCCTGGGACACCGCCCTCCGCCACCTCTCCGGCATCCCCGACGCCCTCACCCGGGCCGTCCTCTGGAACTGCGCCCGCGACATGGTCCGCGACGGCGAACTCGCCCCCACGGCCTATCTCGCCGCCGCCCGCACCCACCTTCCGTACGAGAGCGATCTCGCCGTCGTCCAGGGCGTCCTCGGCTTCGCCGCCACCCAGATCACCGACCGCTACCTCACCCCCGCGGAACGCCCCGCGGCGCTCGCCACCCTCACCTCCCTCTGCCGCGATCTGCTGCGCAGGACCGAGGGCCTCACCGCCGAGGACTGGCAGGACAGCCAGGGCCGGACCCCGCCCGCGGGCACCAGCCCCGGCCTGCGGCTCACCGCCGTACGCCACTTCATCGACGCGGCCTCCCAGCCCGACAGCATCCAGGACTGGCTGTCGAGCGGCACCGTCCCCGGCGGACCCGAGCTCGACCCGGAGCTGCGCTGGCGCATCCTCACCCGCCTCGCCGTCCTCGGAGCCACCGACGAATCCGCCATCGCCGCCGAACTCGCCCAGGACCCCAGCGCCACCGGCCAGGAGGGCGCCGCCCGCTGCCGCGCCGCCCTGCCCACACCGGGAGCCAAGGCCGCGGCCTGGGATGCCATGTTCAGCGACGACTCGCTGTCCAACTACCTCTTCACCGCCACCGCACAGGGCTTCTGGCAGCCCGAACAGGCCGCTCTCGTACGGGACTATGTGCCCCGCTTCTTCACGGACGCGATCGCGCTGGCCGCCCGCCGCGGCCCCGCCATCGCCGAGGCCGCCGGGCGCTACGCCTTCCCCGTGTACGCCATCGGCACCGACACCGCCGAACTCGGCGCCCACGCCCTGAAGGACGAGGCCCTCATCCCCGCCCTGCGCCGCAAGCTCATCGACCAGCTCGACGATCTGCGCCGCGCCCTCGCCGTACGAGACACCACGCACTGATCCGGTCCGCACCACGCCTGTGCCCGGCCCCTGCCCGAACCAACGGGGGGCCGGGCACGCCTATAGCAGCCCGGCCGCCGGTAACCCAGCCCCAGCAGGCCGCAGTCCCCCTTTCGGGTAGAGATCAAAGGGCTTCCCGGCCGCGCGGCCACCATTCCGTACAAGCTGGAATGTCAGCCCGCGCGCACCCGAAGGACCACGCCACCCGATGCCCATCCCGCCCCTCGCCGGAGGAGCCGCGGGCCCAGCCTCGCTGCGCCCCCTCCTCGACACCGTGCTCGCCGCACTGCAGGACGGCGCCGACCACCGCGACGGCCCACTGCCCAAGGGCGGACCCGAGGCTGTCGCCCTCCGGACGCGCACCGCCACCCGGCCCGTCATCCCCGACCGCGGCACCGGCCCGCACCAGGCGC
>DATCWZ010000369.1:0-2451 GCA_036566065.1 Streptomyces sp.
CTCGGCGAGCTGGCCGTCTCCTGGCACGAGGCGTCGTCCGCCGCCCGGGCCGCGGCGGCCGAGTCCCGCTTCGGGCCGGTCGCCGACTGGCCGGCCATCGGCCCGTACCGGCTGCTGACCGCACTCCCCCGGACGCCGGACACGGTGCCCGACCCGGCGGTACGCCCTCTGCTGACCCCGGCGCACACGGAACTGGCCCGCACCGCCGAGGTGTTCCTCGACTGTGCGGGCCAGGCGGGCCGGACGGCGGCGGCGCTGGGCATCCACCGCCAGACGCTCTACTACCGGCTCACGCGCGTGGCGCAGCTCACCGGCCTCGACCTCAACGACGGCGAGGACCGGCTGCTGCTCCACATGGCGCTGAAGGAGGCGCGGCTGTGAGCGGCGCGGACGCCGGTCAGGCCGATACGGCAACCTCGGTGAGGTTCACCGAGCGGGCCGATACGGCACCGATCTCGTCGGCGATCTCGGTCAGCACCGACTGCGGGACGTTGTCGTCGACGGTGAGTACGACCAGCGCCTCGCCGCCCGCGGAGGACCGCGAGACCTGCATACCGGCGATGTTCAGCCCGGCCTCGCCGAGGATCTTGCCGACCGCGCCGACGACACCCGGGCGGTCGTTGTACCGCAGGACGACCATGTGGTCGGCCAGCGCCAGGTCCACGTCGTGGTCGTCGACGGCGACGATCTTCTGGAGGTGCTTGGGGCCCGCCAGTGTGCCGGAGACCGCGACCTCCTCACCGCTGGCCAGGGTGCCCCGCACCCTCACCACATTGCGGTGCTCGGGCGACTCGGAGCTGGTGGTGAGGCGGACCTCCACACCACGCTCCTGGGCGAACAGCGGCGCGTTGACGTAGCTGACGGTCTCGTCGACGACGTCCTCGAACACGCCCTTGAGCGCGGAGAGTTCGAGCACCTTCACATCGTGCTGCGTGATCTCGCCGTAGACCTCGACGTCGAGCCGGGCCGCGACCTCGCCCGCGAGCGCGGTGAAGATCCGGCCGAGCTTCTCGGCGAGCGGCAGACCGGGCCGTACGTCCTCGGCGATGACGCCGCCCTGGACGTTGACCGCGTCCGGCACGAGCTCGCCGGCCAGTGCGAGGCGCACCGACTTGGCGACGGCGACACCGGCCTTCTCCTGGGCCTCATTGGTGGACGCGCCGAGGTGCGGTGTGCAGACGACCTGGTCGAACTGGAACAGCGGGGAGTCCGTGCAGGGCTCCTTCGCGTACACATCGAGTCCCGCGCCGGCGACCCGGCCCTCCTTGAGCGCCGAGGCGAGCGCCTCCTCGTCGACGATGCCGCCGCGCGCGGCGTTGACGATGCGCACCGTGGGCTTCACCTTGTGCAGCGCCTCGTCGTCGATCAGGCCGATCGTCTCCGGGGTCTTGGGGAGGTGCACGGTGATGAAGTCGGAGACCTCCAGCAGCTCGTCCAGGGTGAGGAGCTTGACGCCCATCTGCGCGGCGCGCGCGGGCTGCACGTAGGGGTCGAAGGCGACGATCCTCATGCCGAACGCCGACATGCGCTGGGCGACCAGCACGCCGATGCGGCCGAGGCCGACGACGCCGAGGGTCTTCTCGCTCAGTTCGACGCCGGTGTACTTGGAGCGCTTCCACTCGCCGTTCTTCAGGGCGGAGTTGGCCTGCGCGATGTTCCGGGCGGAGGCCACGAGCAGCCCGCAGGCGAGCTCGGCGGCGGTGACGATATTGGACGTCGGCGCGTTGACGACCATCACACCGGCCTTGGTGGCGGCCGAGACGTCGACATTGTCCAGGCCGACGCCGGCGCGGGCGACGACCCTCAGCTTCCGGGCCGCGGCGAGGGCCTCGGCGTCAACCTTGGTGGCGGAGCGCACCAGGATCGCGTCGACGTCGACGATCGCGGGGAGGAGTTCGGCGCGGTCGGCGCCGTTGCAGTGGCGGATCTCGAAATCGGGACCCAGGGCGTCGACCGTGGCGGGCGACAGCTCTTCAGCGATGAGTACGACAGGTTTCGGGCTCACGTGTGTCCTCACAAGTCCAGTGCGGACGGCCGTCCCGACGGCCGTAGGCGGTGGAGGCTAGCCGCGTGGAAGACGCACGACACTGTGTGCCCTGACGCGTGTATGTACGGAGAAGTGTAGTCATGCGGCCGGACGTTTTCCGCGCCCCGGTGGAAGGATCACCCGCACGAGCAGGCCGGCTTGTACATACGTACGATGCCGTGCTCTTCCACCGCCCCGACCCGCAGTGACACGGAGTGCGAGGGCGGCCGTGCGCCGCGGGGAGGGACCGCGTGTCCCGTCCCCCGCGGCGGCGGAACGTCAGGCGTCCTCGTTGTCGACCCAGCTCATGAGCTTGCGGAGCTCCTTGCCCGTGGTCTCCAGCAGGGACTCGCTGTCGGCCTTCTTGTACTCGTTGTACTTGGGCAGGCCGTTGTGGTACTCGGCCATCCACGCCTTGGCGAACG
>DATCWZ010000150.1:0-7139 GCA_036566065.1 Streptomyces sp.
GGCTCCAGGGCGAACCGCGCCGTAACCGACATAGTCGTTGCGCTCGGCACCACTCGTCGGGCCGCTGGCCGTGTTCAGCATGACGCGCAAGACCTGGTTGTTGGTCCAGTCGGGGTGCTTGGACCAGATCAGGGCAGCGGACGCGGAGGCGAGGGCGGTGGCATCACTTGTGCCATGCGACTTGCACAGGTCCGACCTCACCCCCTGGCAGGCGTGAATCATTTCGTCCCCAGGCGCCGAAAGGTCCACGTACCACCCGTACTGTGACTCCGGGGTCTTCTTGAGGTTCTTGCCGATCGCCCCGACCCCCACCACTCCGGGAGTCGCCGCCGGGTACTTGGTGAGGTTGACTTCCGCGCCATCATTGCCCACGCCCGCAAAAATCAACGAGCCCTTGTCGAGGGCATACTTCACAGCATCCATCATTTGCTGTGATCCCTCACTCGAAGCAAGTGAAATATTGATGACGCGGGCACCTCTGTCCGCTGCATACCTGATGGCAGCAGGAACCATGGTGTTGAACTGCTTGTTGTCTTCCTCGAGGTTGGCAGCATCGTCCGGGACGCGAACAGGAAGAATCTTCACTCCGGGAGCCAGACCGAACGCACCATCTCCGCCTCGGCTCTCCCCCGTTCCGGCGATCAGACCCGCCATGCCCGTACCGTGACCGTTGAAGTCGGTCCACTCATCGCCTGGTACCTTCAAGGCAAAATCCTTGCCTTTGAGGATCTGCCCTTGCAAGTCAGGGTTCGACGTGTTAATCCCTGAGTCAATGACAGCTACCGTGATTCCCTTCCCGGTGCTGATCTTCCACATCGCTTCGGCCTGCATCGCTGTCAGGTACCACTGATGCGATCGGACCGATTCAGCATGGGCGGGCCCCGCCGTCGAGAAGACCAGCAGCGTAGAAAGCGCCCCCGACCCGACGGCCCTTGCCAGCCCCTTGCGTGTACTGCTGGTGGTCATTTCCGCTCTTCTCTCACGGCTTTCAGTCAGTCGATGACCGGGGGCACGATCCGTCGCCCGCCCTGCTGCCACGTTTCCTCGTCCTCGATCAGGTAATCGGGACGCTCGACGTCCTCGTCGCGGCAGGCACGTCCGGGGCCAGCGCCCGGTGAACCCGGCGCTCCACGTCCCGTCTGCCCGGCGCGTGTGTCCTCCTTACCCCGGACCAGCCCGGTCCCGCCGGGCGTGAATGGACGACCGCCGGAACGCCCTGGCTGCTGGGGGCGGCCTCCGACGACACTCCCGCTTTCGCCTGCAAGCCTTCGTCCACCCGAGACACCGGTCTGGCCGACTCCCCCACCAAAACTGCCAACGCGACCCATTGGTGGACGCCCATGGGTCCCTTCACTCCCGATGACCGTTCCCCTGGGTAGGCCCCGAGCCGGACGCCCTGGGTTCTGGGCCACCGGGCGTCCTCCGGAGATCCCCGAGTCACGCGGCAGGCGGCTGGCCGCCCCCGAGCCCAACCCGCTTTGGCCGGGTAGCAATGGGGGCCGAACGCCGGTGCCTGCGAATTTTCCATTGCCTGGCCGGCTCCCAATCGGCGTTGAGCCACCACCGAGCGCGGGTGGCACTACGGGGAAGCCAGGTTGCTGGCCACCATCCGGGCGGCCCGTCACCGGCAAGCCCGGCGGCTGGGCCACCTGTGGTGTCTGCGGGAGGGTCGGTGTCACTGCGCTGCTGTCGATGCCCATGCTCACTGGGGCTTCCACACGGCCCGGCGAAGCCACGGCAGAGGGACCAAGCAGAGTGCTCGGAGAGCTGGGGTCCGTGACATGGGCGGGCGCAACGACGGGCGCCGTGGTTGGTCCGTAAGTTGAGCTCCCGCTGCTTCCCGGTCCTGCACCGGTCCCTGAAGCACCCCAATCCCCTGCGCCATCGACGCGATCAAGCCTCGTCGGCACGATCGCCCCCGGCGGCGGTGGGAACGCGGGCTTTTCCAGGTTGTCCATCTGCATGGCCGAGAACGAATACGCCTGCGCGAGCCTCCGCATCTCCGCCGCCGCTTCCTGGCGGTTCGACTCCTGGTTCGCGATCAGCGTCTCCGCCGACCTCCGCGCCACCGCCGACGCGTCCGGGTCGTGCCTGGCGGCCCGGGCCGCATTCAGGTCCGCCTGGGCGCCCGCGTGTGTACGTGGGATCGCTGCCTGGGCCGAGGCGATCGCGTCGGAAGCCTGCGCCAGCCACTTCGACGCGCCCTCGCTGTACGCGCCCAGCCTTAAGGTCGCGTTCGCCAGGTCCGCGCTCCAGGTGCGGAACGCGTCCGCGCCCTGGCCCTTCCACTCGACCAGTTGTGGGCGGACCTTGAGCTCCTCCGCGATCTTGCGGATCTCCTTCGCCGCGCTCACCAGCCGGTCCGACGCGCCCTGGACCGCCCCGCTGTTCGCCTGGTCCAGCCACGCGAGCATGGACTCGTGCGACATGCCGTCGAACGGCGTACCTTGCCCGGCTTCCCTGTAGTCCATCCCCGTGCCCCCGTCTATCCCCGTGCCACGCCAGAAATCATCATTGCCATGCAAGCCCGTCGGTTCCCGAACTGTCGCCCGACTCGGGCGCCTTCGTCTGGGAGTGGTCCCCGCTCTGCTTCGCCGGGGCCTTCGACGGGTCGTACTCGCCGCCGTAGTGCCTCTCCGCAGTGTCCTTGATCGCCATCATGCGGCGGCGGATGTCCTCGTCCAGGTTCTCGTAGCCGTTGTGGGACGCCAGGACCGCGATGCCCATGCCTTCGATCGAGTCCGAGAGCAGCTTGGACAGCGTCTCCAGTTCCTTCACGACCGTCTGGTACGAGAGGAACAGCGAGGCCGCCTCGGCCCATTGGTTGGCGCCGCCGCCGAACTGGGTGCGGGCCACCGTGTCCTCGGCCAGCTTCGTGGCGCCGGCCGGGGATGCCTTCAGGTCGCGGAGGATCTCGTCTATGCGGTTGCGGAACGCGGTGAACGACGAGAGTTCCGTGACCAGTTCCAGGGCCGCCCCGGCCGGGCCCATGAACCCCAGCAGCGGCATCGCCGCCGCGCCCGCTCCCGCATCGCTCGGCAGCACAGTGCCCTCCCCGTGTACAGCAACTGGTCGTCGGTCGGGGTTCACTGTAGTCAGCATCGGGGACACGTCGCACCCTTTGGTTGCACATGCAACGCGGATCACACCGGCGTTGCGAGCAGGGCTACTTGGGGACCGCCACCGCTGACTGGGGGCGAATCGGCAGGCGGTTGACGGGGCGTCCGGTCGCCGCACGGACCGCCGCGGCCACCGCTGCCGGAGAGGTCACCACCGGAACCGCGGACACCGCTTTGGCCCCGAACGGCGCCACCACATCGCGTTCCTCTATGAGTTTGACGATACGGATGTCAGGCGTGTCCAGCGACGTCGGAAGCGAGTACCCCGTGAAGTCGGGGTGCCGGATCAGGCCGCGGGCCGTACGGAGGTTCTCGGTCAGGGCCGCGCCAATGCCCTGCGTCACGCCCGCCTCGATACGGGTCGTCAACTGGGCGGGGTTGAGCACCCGGCCCACATCCTGGGCCACCGCCATCTCGACCACGCGGATCGAGCCGAGCTCGATGTCCACATCGACCACCGCGCGGATCGCGCAGAACGCGAGGCCCACGAACGCGTCGCCCTGGCCGGATTCGTCCAGCGGCTCCGTCGGGTGCGGGCGGCACTGCGCGGTGGCCCACAGTTCCCGGCCGTTCATCGCTTCCGTGACGGTGGTGGACAGGACACCGTCGTACGAGGTGATCTTGCCTTCGGCGATCTGGAGGAGCTCCGTGGACATGCCGAACTTGTGGGCCAGCGGCTGCAGGAGCTGGGTGCGGACCATCTTCGCGGCGCGTTCGACTGCCCCGCCCGAGACCCAGGTGTGCCTGCCGTGCGTCGAAGGCCCCGCCGGGGGCTGGTCGGTGTCCACCGCTGCGACGCGGACGTCCTCGATGCCCAGGGTCTCCTGGACGATCTGGCGTGCGAGCGTGGAGAAGCCCTGGCCCGTCTCGACCGCCGCGCAGATGACAGTGGCGACGCCGTCGTGCACCCGGACCGTGGCCGTGGAGACCTCGTCCGCGCCCTCCGCGCCGAGGACGTGGACCATGCCGAGCGCGTAGCCGACGCCGCGGCGTACCGCGCCGGGCTCGCCCGCGCCCTCGGGGCCGCCGGGCAGCAGCCAGTCGTCCTCCGGGGCGTCCTTGGGGAGCGCGGGGAGGGGGAAGTCGCGTACTTCGCGGAGCAGTTCGGCGACCGGGGCCGGGCAGGTCACGGTCTGGCTCGTGGGCAGTATGTCGCCGGTGGACAGGGTGTTACGGAGGCGGAGTTCGGCCGCGTCGATGCCCAGTTTGGCGGCCAGCTTGTCCATCTGGCCCTCGTAGGCCGCGCAGACCTGCATCGCGCCCTCGCCGCGCACATGGCCGGACGGCGGGTTGTTCGTCCGGACCGCCCAGCCCTCGATGAAGGCGTGCGGGACGACGTACGGGCCGCAGGCGAACGCCACGGCCGCCGCGAGGGATTCGGACGAGGAGTCCGCGTACGCCCCCGCGTCGAGCAGGATCTGCGCCTCCACCTTGACCAGCCGGCCCTCCGCGTCCGCGTGGTGGCGGTAGCGCAGCAGAGTCGGGTGGCGGTGGGCGTGGCCCAGGAAGGACTCCTCGCGGGTGGCGGCCAGTTTCACCGGGCAGCCGGTACGCAGGGCGAGCAGGCCCAGCGGGATCTGGAAGCCGGGGTCCTCGCGGTCGCCGGTCGCGCCGGGCACCCCGGTGACGACGACCTTCACCCGCTCCGGTTCCAGGCCGAAGCAGGCGGCGGCGAGATCGCGGTCGGTGTGCGGGTCGGTGGAGGCCGTGTAGAGCTCCACGCCGCCGTCCGGGCGGGGCACGGCGAGACCGGCCTCGGCCCCGATCGGCGCGGGGTCCTGGCGGCCGATGCGGTACAGGCCGTCGACGATCACCTCGCCGACGGCGTCCGGGTCGCCGTACCGCAGCGGGATATGGCGGATCAGGTTGCCGTCGGGGTGCAGCGGCTCCGCCTCGAAAGCTTTCTCCGGGTCGGTGACCGGCTCCAGGACCTCGTACTCCACCGCGATCGCCGCCGCGGCGAGGCGGGCCGTCTCGGGGTGGTCCGCGGCGACCGCGGCGATCGGCTCGCCGTGGTGACGTACCAGCTCGGACGCGAAGACGGGACGGTCGACGACGCGGCGGCCGTACGCCCCGTCGCCGGGGATGTCCTCGTGGGTGACGACGGCGCGCACGCCCGGCATCTCGGCCGCCGCCGTGGTGTCGATGGACAGGATCCGCGCGTGGGGGTGCGGGGAGCGGAGCACGGCTGCCCACAGGAGGCCCTCGGCCCAGAGGTCCGCCGCGTACGGAAACGTACCCTCGGTCTTGGCGCGGGCGTCTGCTTGCGGCAGGGACGCGCCCAGGCCGTGCGCGGGCGGCTTCTGTTCGCGGCCCGTGCCGCGACCGTCGGTCTGCGGGGTGGTGGTGCGGGTGGTGCTGGTCGCGGTGGCTGCGTCGTTGCTCACGCCGCCTCCTTGTCGTTCGCCCCGCTGCGGCAGCGGCTGATGATGGTAGTGGTGGCCGGTGGTACGGGAGGGGCGACGCTCACCGGGCGTCTCCCTCATGGGGATGGGCCTGGACACTACCCGCGCCAGGGGCCGCCTGGCGCGGGATGCGCGCCTCGTCACCGTCGGGGGTGACGGACTGCTCCGCGGTGTGCTCGCGGCCCGCGATGACCTCGCGTACCGCGTCGAGTACTCCCCGGTAGCCGGAACAGCGGCAGAGATTGCCGGACAGGGCCTGGCGTGTCTCCAGTTCGCTGGGGGCGTGGTTGCCCTCCAGCAGGTCGTGGACGGTCATGGCCATGCCGGGGATGCAGAAGCCGCACTGGACGGCTCCGCAGTCGGCGAGGGCGCGCTGGACATCGGACGGTTCGCCGTCCACCGCGAGTCCTTCGACGGTACGGACCTCGCTGCCGGCCGCCGTGGCCGCCGGGACCAGGCAGGAGGCGACGAGACGGCCGTCGACCTGGACGTTGCAGGCGCCGCATTCGCCCTGCGAGCAGCCGTCCTTGGCGCCGGCGAGGCCCAGCCGCTCGCGGAGCACGTAGAGCAGCGACTCGCCGATCCAGGCGTCGCTCACGGGGCGGTCGATGCCGTTCACATGCAGGACGTAGGAGACGGCCGGGTGCTCGCTGGGTGCGTCGATGCGGTCGTCGATGCGGTCGAGTTCAGGCTGGGACTCGGGTTCCGGCTGCGGCTCGGGCTCGGGCTCGGCGATTGGTGCCGCCGCCTCGATGGAGGGGGCGATGGGGTCGAGTACGGGACCGGTGGCCGGATCAGCGACCGGCGCGGCGTACTCGTGCGTCGGGTCCGCCGGGGCCAGGGCGTCCAGGGCCTCCAGGGTGTCCTGGGGGGCGTCGAACGGCCCGTAGAGGGTGTCGTCCGGCCGGGGCGCGGCCGCCGCCTCGGGTTCCGGTGCCGTGGCCCAGGGGGCCGATGCGCCGTCCGGGAGCGCGGCCGGGGGCGGTGTGTCCGGGTGCCACTGGGACGCGAGCGCCGAGGTGGTGAACTCGCCCGACTCCTCCGGGAGATCGCCGCTCGCCACCGGGATCGTCCACTGGCCGGTGTGGCCCACGGGCTCGGCCGGAAGGTCGTGAAGGTCGTGCTGTCCGGGGTGTCCCTGCTGCCCGCCCCGCTCGTCGTACGCGGCGGGGGCGTGCGGCTCGGGCGCGGGGGCGGGGGCCTCGGCGAAGTTCCACTGGCCCGTGGTGGCGGACGTGGCGGGCGACGGCTCCTGGTACTGCTGGTTCGGGTCCGGCCAGTGCACCGCATCGGGCGGCGCCTGTCCCGCTGCGGCAGCCTGCGCCTGCTGCTCGTACCGCAGTTGCTGTTCGTGCCGCAGTTGCTGCTCGTACCGCATCCGCTGCTCGTGCCGTGCCCGCTCGGCCTCTTCCTGTTCCTGCTGGCTCTGCGTCCGTACGACCCAGCTCCCCGTCGCCGCGGGGTCGAGCCCTGTCGCCGGTGTCAGCGGCAGGATCATCGGCGGGACATAGCCCTGGCCGGGGGCTGCGAGGGCTTCGTTCGCCAGGTCCTCGGGCGGCAGATGGACGAAGGCGGTCGCCTCCGCGTCGTACTCGCCGCCCTGGGGGATCGGCTG
>DATCWZ010000145.1:0-6377 GCA_036566065.1 Streptomyces sp.
TGCCGCTGGACGCCGTGCTTCGACTGCGGCGTGTGCCCCCAGATGGGCACGGAGATAGAGGTCGGCCCCACCGGCAAGACCCTCCTGCCGCTCACCGTCCTCGGTGCCGGGCGCAAGGACCTGCTCGAGCACCAGCATTAGGCCGTATGCCGCTGGGCTCGGTCCCACGCACCGGCTCAGTCCCAGCCCAGCCCCCTCCTTCAGGAATGCACACTCGACGCACGCGACTGGCACAAACTGCACATTCGACGAGGAGCTGGCCCAGCGGCATACGCGCACGAGTAGTGACGCCCCAAGCGTGGGCCCGGAGACACTCGGTCGGCCGGGCCCGCGCATTATGGAAGATTTGTCAGCAAGGCGTTCCGGTGGGGTCTCCACCCAGCACGTAGTTCCAGCAGAAGAGCGTGACGCCCTCCTGTGTGACGACGAACTGCGCGGACGTGGCCGTCAGCGTGTTGAGGACGACAGTCCACTGGGTGCTGCCCGTCCCGCCGCAGCCAACTTCCTGCGCGGTCGGGGTTGGAGGTGCCGTGACGGTCGCCGTGATGTTGGGAACCGTGGCCCGGCCGTTCTTGCTCGTGGGGAGCAGGACGGGACCGGACGATCCGGATTGCGCTTCGACCGGGTTCTGGCCGGGCGAAGGGTGGCCCTGCGGGTTGAAGCAGGTGTAGGTCGCCTCACCGGAGACAGTGAGGTTTCCGAAGAGAGGAATGTTGCCAAGTCCACTGAAGTTGCCCCCGGACACGGTGGCGCTGGCACCGCTGAAGGAGATGGTGGGTTCGGACTTGACGGTGACGGCCGCGATGGCCGAGGTGGCTCCGAGGCCGATTGCCGCGATACACGCGACGATCACCAGGAGCAGGCGCTTGAGGTACTTCATGGCGCTTCCTTTTTTGTGCAGGGGCCCCAGCCCCCGAACTCGGGCCCGGTTTCCATGCCGTCAAGCGGCGGCATGTGCATGAGAGGTCGAGGTCTCCGGCTGGATACCGCGCCTCAGACATGGGGCGATTCTCGACATGGGTTCGGTGAGGTCCGGCCGGCCCCGCGGCCGGACCCCACCATTCGCTCAGATCAGGTCAAACCGACAGATCATGGAGCGTTGTTGTTGACCGTCAGGCTCGAGACCTCGTGGCAGCTGGCCGCGATGTCGTCCTGCGCCGGGTTGGTGCTGTCGTAGCTGACGCGCCACGAGAACGAGCCGGTGCTCGTCTGCGCAGGTGCGTTGCCGGACAGGACCGTGACTGGCGAGGCCCCGGAGACCGGCTTCGTGGTCGAGAAGGCAGCAGTGCCGTCGCAGGTCCCGTTCGTGAAGAACTCGAACGAAACCGTCCCGGCCAGGTTGCCGCCCGCGGTTGCCGAGACGGTGACCGAGTCGCTGGGGACCCAGGTCTGAGCGCTCGTCAGTGACGAGGGCACCGTGTTGACCACGACGTCCTCGTTCGTGTCATCGCACGCGGTGTTGTGCGAGGTGGCGTTGTTGTTCGGTAGGTTCCCGCTGTACTCGGCGACCCAGTGGTAGGTTCCCGGGGCCGTCGGCGTGAACGAGGCGGGTCCGTAAGTGCCGTTGCCAGAGACTGCGAAGGTGCTCGAGGTGAACGCCAACGTGGTGCAGTCGTTGGGCCCGTACAGCTTGAACGTGATGGTCCCGCCCGCTGCCGGACCGCCGGTGCCGGTCAGGTTGATCACCGGGGTGGCCGGCTGGGTCGCGAGGCCCGAAATCGCCGCGGTGTCAGTCACGGCGTTGCCGAGGAAGACATCAACTCCGGCGGTGGTGGCCAGCTGAGGCGTGACCGGGTTGACGGTGAAGCACTCAGTGGCACTGGAGTCGCTCGAGCCGCCGATTCCGGAGTCGCTGTCGCCGCTGTAGGCCGCGCGCCAGCAGTACCGGCCGGCCGAGGTGACGTAGGCGGTCGCCGACTGGACCGTGACCGGATATGCGGCGCCCGTCAGGTTCACGGTGCCGACACTGGTCCCGCCCGTGGTGCACAGTCCGGGCGCGTCGACCTTGCACAGGAAGAAGGCGACCGAGCCGGCCGGGGTGGCCGTCCCGCCCTGGATGTCGATCACCGCGGAATCAGCCACGGCCAGCACGCCAGTGCCGATCGAGGCGCCGCCCGCGGGCACGTTGGCGGTGGTGTCCGGGTTGGTCGACGTGTCCGTGACGACCTTGGGCGTGGTCACGGTGGTCGACTCACAGTTCCCGATCGGGATGGTCGGCTGCAGGATCGTGTCCTTGTAGTCGGCCGTGTCCGAGTTGCCGGTCACTGTGCTGGGGATGATGTTGGCGAACGACCGACAAGCCTGCGACCCGCCGAAGACGGTGTCGGTCAGGTTGATCGCGGCCTCACCCCGGAACCCGTCGGCGCTGTAGGCGGCCGCCGAGACGTTCGCGTTGAGCAGCTGTGGGGCGCTCAGGACCAGGTTGGGCGCGGTGCCGGACCAGGTCCGCAGGTACAGGTCCCTGCTGCCGCCCTGCTGGTCCCAGAGGATCATGAAGTCGCCGGCCTGGCGGTTGGCCCATGGGTTGCAGTTTGCGATCAGGTTTGCCGTGGTGTCGGTGTAGTCACAGGCGGCGGGCGGCGGGTCCTGCATGAACTCGTAGGCGATGAAGCCGCTGCCGGAGTTGTTGTCGCGTTCCCAGGCGAAGTAGAGCCAGTCGTCCCCGTCGGCGTCGCTGGCCGAGCCGATCCAGGCCTGTCGCAGGTCGACCTGGCCGTTCGGGTTGGTCTCGCCGAGCGTCGGCACCGCGTCGTTGTGGATCACGCCGATCTTCGTCGTGTTGGAGTTCAAGGGGCCAAGCTCCTTGACGTTTCCGAAGAGATCAGGGAGGTTCTGGTCGGCGTCAGCGCCAGGCACGACGGCAGAGCCGTTCGGGCCGATGGTGAAGGGCGGTGTGGTTCCGGCCGAAGCGAACGGTGCCACGGCCACTGCGCCGCCGAAAATGAGCGCCAGGGCGGCAACCATGCCGGTGAAGCGGCGGCGCCGGGCGGCACTGCCATCGGCGGCCCTACTGGCAGGCCTGATAGGTGAGCTATTCATCTGAAGTTCTCCGTTGCAGGTTGGATCACCCATGCGCTCGCACGGGTGTGAACGGTGAACTCGCCGGGCGTGACCGCGGCTCCGTCGCGCGTAGGAGGGATGAGGAGGGCGGAGTCTCACTGTGGGGTCGCGCGCAGGCTCAGCTGAGCTCATGACCGACGCTACTCAGCGTGGAGTGACTCACATCACAAACGCATATACCGGCGGCCTATGTCCCAAAAGTCTGGGGACAAGGGTGACCAACCTTGGCAAACAACGATGCGCGCCACATGTCGGGCATCTTGACAGGTCAGGCCAACCCTCAGATCGGGTGGCCGAGGTGGGCCAGGGCCTGCCGGACGAGCACGCCGTGGGATCCGGACATCTCGCCGCGCATCGCCATCTCGGCGGCCTCCTCGGGGGTGACCCATGACAGGTCGAGCGCGTCCTGCTGCGGCTGGCAGTCGCCCATGACGGCGACGATGTAGGCGAGGGACACGGCGTGCTGGCGTGGGTCGTGGTAGGCCGTCACTCCCGGCGTGGGGAAGAACTCGGCGATCGCGATGGGCTGCGGCGACACCGGGATCCGGGGGAGTGCCACGGGACCGAGGTCGTTCTCGATGTGCCGGGCCAGGGCGTCGCGGATCCGCTCGTGGTAGAGCACGCGCCCGCCGACGACCTCCTGGCCGATGCTGCCGTCCGAGTCGGCGCGCAGGAGCACGCCGATGCTGGTCACGACCCCGCGGTCGTCGACCCGCACGGGCACGGCGTGGACGTAGAGGATCGGCAGCCGCTCTCTCGCGCTCTCCAGGTCCTCGCGACTGAGCCACGCACCGGTCGTCTCCACGTCAGTCAGGTCATCCATGTGGATTTCCTATCAGTCGGCCCGGCTCGGTCGTCGGGCAGTGCCGAAGACCGCCTCGGGGTTCATGATGCCCGAGGGGTCGAAGACGGCCTTGACTGCTCGCTGCCGCTCGACCTCACCCCGGCCGACCTCCTCCACGAGCCAGCGCCGTTTCACCGAGCCGATGCCGTGCTCACCGGCCACCGTGCCTCCGAGGGACAGCCCGAGGCGCATCAGCTCGTCGAACGCGCCCCAGGCGCGTTGTCTGGCGTCGTCGTCGCCGTGCGGGTAGACGATCGACGGGTGGAGGTTGCCGTCGCCGGCGTGCCCGCTCACCGGGATCGGGACGCCCCAGCGGTCCGACACCTCGGCGGCGCCCCGCACATAGTCCGCGAGCCGACCCACGGGAACGCAAACGTCCTCCGCGATCCGCGCTCCGAGCGCCTCGATCGCGGTGCTCAGCACGCGCCGTCCCTGCAGCAGCAGCTCCGCCTCCTGGCGGTCCTCCGCCACCGCGACCTCCAGCGCTCCCGACCCGGTCAACAGCTCGCCGTACCGGGTCACGTCCTCTGCCGCGTGCCCCGGCCGGTCGGACTGCACGAGGAGCACCGCCTCGCAGTCCGCGGGGAAGCCGTAGTCACCGAACCCCTGCACGGCTGCGACGCTCGCCCGGTCGAGGATCTCGAGCAGGGATGGCCGGTGCCGGTCGAGGCGCAGCGCGACGACCCCGCGGAGCGCCGCGTCGAGTGACGCAAAGGTCGCCAGGGCGGTCAGGGCCGGGTCCGGAGCCGGCACGAGGCGTGTCACGATCCGCGTGACCACCCCGAGCGTCCCCTCGGAGCCGACGAGCAGGCCGGTCAGGTCGTAGCCAGTCACCCCCTTGGCCGTCCGGTGCCCCGTCCGCATGATCTCGCCGCCCGGCAGCGCGACCTCGAGTGCGGTGACCCAGTCTGCGGTGACGCCGTACTTGAGGCAGCACAAGCCGCCGGCATTCGTCGCGACGTTCCCACCCATCGTGCAGGTCGCCGTCGAGGCCGGGTCTGGCCCGTAGAACAACCCGGCCTCCGCTGCAGCTGCCTTGAGGTCGGCGTTGACGACCCCGGGCCCGACGACGGCGATGCCCTCGAGCGGGTCGATCGTCTCGATCGAGTCCAGCCCCTCGACGTTGAGGACGATGCAGCCCTCCGTCGCCCGGGCCCCGCCGACGCGTGACGTCCGAGCCCCCTGCGGCACCACGGGCGTCCTCGTCGCCTCGGCGTGCTCGAGCACGGCCACCACGTCGGAGACGTCACGGGCGCGCACGACCGTGTAGTCGGAGCCCACGTCGCGCGACGGATCCCTGGGCGCGGGGCCGGCGTCAGCGGCATACGTCCGCTTGACGTCCTCGTCGGTGACGACCCGCGACTCTACTTTCGACGGGAAGGAAGCCACCCCCACAGGCTAGACTTTGGCGCACAGGCGTCTGAGCCGTCATCAGCGGCGAGCCTCCGGAAGAACGGTCCCAGCCCGGCTGGGGCTCACTAGAACCGGACGGGTGGGCCCGTCACAGCCTTGACAAGAGTGGTCGTATGCCGCTGGGCTCGCTCCCCGGGAGCCCGCGCGGTCGTGCGGCAAGCGGGGTGGTACCGCGGCGGATCCTGCGAGGAGACGTCGTCCTCGTGATGAAGCAGGACACGAGCAGTCGCAACCACGCAGCATCAGGAGACCACGACCCATGGTGTATCCCAAGGTCACCACCGATCCGTCCGGCGCCAATGCCGGTGTGCCCGCCAACCCACGTTTTCCCGAGATCGAGGAGCGGGTCCTCAGGTACTGGGACGAGGACGGGACCTTCATCGCGTCCGTGGAGAACCGCGAGGGCGGCGAGAACGGGTCGAACGAGTTCGTCTTCTACGACGGGCCGCCCTTCGCCAACGGCCTGCCCCACTACGGGCACCTGCTGACCGGGTACGTCAAGGACATCGTTCCTCGCTACCAGACGATGCGCGGGCGCCGGGTCGAGCGCCGATTCGGCTGGGACACCCACGGCCTGCCCGCCGAGCTCGAGGCGCAGCGCCAGCTCGGCCTCAAGACCAAGCAGGACATCCTCGACCTCGGCATCGAGCGGTTCAACGAGGCCTGCCGCGCGTCCGTGTTCAAGTACACGGACGATTGGCGGGAGTACGTGACCCGGCAGGC
This sequence comes from Streptomyces sp., assembly GCA_036566065.1. Lineage (GTDB taxonomy): Bacteria > Actinomycetota > Actinomycetes > Streptomycetales > Streptomycetaceae > Streptomyces. The sequence goes on from DATCWZ010000145.1 coordinate 6,041, forward strand.
GCGGTGGGTCGACTTCGACAACGACTACAAGACCCTCGACCCCGGCTACATGCAGTCGGTCATCTGGGCCTTCAAGACGCTCTACGACAAGGGGCTGGTGTACGAAGGCTTCCGGGTGCTGCCGTACTGCTGGAACGACGAGACGCCGCTGTCGAACCACGAGCTGCGCATGGACGACGACGTCTACAAGATGCGCCAGGACCAGACGGTCACCGTCACCTTCCCGCTGGTCGGCCCGAAGGCGGAGGCACTCGGCCTCACCGCGGTGCGCGCCCTCGCCTGGACGACCACCCCCTGGACGCTGCCCACCAATATGGCGCTCGCCGTCGGACCGCAG
>DATCWZ010000144.1:0-5456 GCA_036566065.1 Streptomyces sp.
TCCGCCGCCGCGCCGTCCCGGAAGGCGTCGGCGGGCAGCGCCCAGCCGCGGATGTTCCGGGGGCCCGCGGGCGCCCGGCCGGAGATCCAGGTACCGGTGGCGGTGGTCTCGGGGCCGCCGCCGATCACGATGACGACATTCGGGTCGCGCCAGGTGTGGTCGGCGGTCTTGTCGGAGGTGAGGACGGTGACCCGTTCGCGTTCGGTGCCGAGCTCCTCGCAGATCACGAAGGTGCGGTGGACGCCTTCGAGCAGCAGGGCCAGCTCCGCGGGGCCCGCGCCCGGTGAGGTGAGGACGGCGACCTTGTGGTGGGCGCGGCAGACATTGACCGCGCGGCGCAGGGTGCGGGGGTGGGCGACGACGATCTGGGCGTCGTCCCAGGGCATTCCGGCGCGGGCGAAGGCGGTGGCGACGGAGGAGACGGCGGGGACGACTTCGACCTCGAGTCCGTGTTCCGGCGCGCGCAGGGTGCGCACGACACCGAAGAAGCCGGGGTCTCCGTCGGCGAGGACGACGGGGCTGCCGCGATGCCCGGCGATGCGACGGGCGGCGAGGTCCACGCTGCCCAGGCGGATCCTTTCGGCGGATTCCGGGATCTCGGGGAGCGCGAGGTGGTGGGCGGCGCCGGCGACGAGCGTGGCGGCGGACAGCGCGGCCGTGGCCGCTCTGGTCAGTGGCGAGCCGTCCCAGCCGATCACCGTGACCCGGTCGGCCATCGTCGTCAGTCTCCTGGGGTGTCGCGGGGCGGGGGGATGTCCGCGCGGAGCGGGCAGGGTGAGCGTATCGGGTCCGTACCGGGCGGCCGCCTGTCAGCCCCAGTCGTTGCGGGTGCTGTAGCCGCCCGCGTCGGCCAGTTGTTCGGCGACGCCTTCGAGGTCCTCGGGCAGGAGGCCCCAGACGATCAGGTCGGTCCTGATGTCGGTCCAGCCGCCGTCCGTGCCGTTGTCGGTGCGGGTCCGCGCTATGCGGGCGTTGCGCAGGACGCCTTCGCTGATGCAGCCGAGTTTCTGGGCGACCTGCTGGGACGAGGTGTTGTCGGCCGCCGTGCGCAGTTCGACGCGTTCGAATCCCTGGTCACGGAAGAGCCATTCGGCCAGGGCCAGCACGGATTCGGTGGCGTAGCCCTCGCCTCGTGCCCAGGGTGCGGTGATGTAGCGGACCTCGGTCGACCGGGTGCGCCAGTCGGTGTTCAGGAGCCGGACCGAGCCCACCAGTCGCTGGGTGAGGAATTCGGTGACGGCGAGGACGATGCCGCGGCCCTGGGTGCGCTCGGCGGGGGCGATCCGGCGGATCCAACGTTCGCCGTCGACTTGGGTATAAGGATGCGGTCCTCCGCACCAGGCGATGACGAGCTCGTCGTTCATCATCTCGATGTACGCGGGAAGATCGGCCATGTCGAAGGGGCGCAGCACCAACCGGTCCGTGCTGATGGAGATGGACGGGAAGGTGGTAGTCATGCGCAACTCCATACCGAAGACCGTGTAAAGGCACAGCATGCAGCATTGTGCGGGGGTTGCGCATGACCGGGTTCGGTACGGCGGAGCCCCGCGCACCCGGGTGGGGTTCGGCGCGGGGCTCACAGGCAAGTGCCGTGCGGTGGTCAGGACTTGGCGGGGGCGCCGAAGGCGGGGATGACCCCTCCCTTGTAGGTGTCCTCGATGAATGCCTTGACCTCGTCGGAGTTGAGGAGTTCGGCCAGCTTCTGGACCCGCGGGTCCTTCTCGTTGCCCGCCTTGACGGCGAGGAAGTTGGCGTACGGGTTGTTGTCGGCGCTCTCCAGGGCCAGGGAGTCCTTGCCGGGCTGGAGCTTGGCCTCCAGTGCGTAGTTGCCGTTGATGACGGCGGCGTCGACGTCGTTGAGGGCGCGGGGCACGGTCGCGGCCTCCAGCTCCTTGAACTCCAGGCCCTTCTTGTCGGTGATGTCGCCGAGGTTGGCATCGGTGCCGACGCCCGCCTTGAGGGTGATCAGCCCGTTGTTGGCGAGCAGGTGGAGGGCGCGGCCCTCGTTGGTGGTGTCGTTGGGGACGGCGAGCGTCTGTCCGGGCTTGATGTCCTGGAGCTTCCTGGCCTTGTTGGAGTAGAGGCCGAGGGGTTCGAGGTGCACATTGATGACCGGGACGATATGGGTGTTGTTCTTCTTGTTGAAGTCGTCGAGGTACGGCTTGTGCTGGAAGTAGTTGGCGTCGACCTGGCCGCTCTCGGTGGCGGTGTTCGGCAGGACGTAGTCCGTGAACTCCTTCACCTCCAGCTTGAGTCCGGCCTTCTCGGCCAGGTGGTCCTTCACGAAGTTCAGGATGTCGGCGTGCGGGATCGGGGACGCGGCGACGACCAGGGCCTTGGAGGTGTCGGCTCCGGGCCCGCTCTTGGCGGACGGGTCGGAGTCGGTGCCGCAGGCGGTGAGCCCGAGGGCGAGGGCGGCGGTGGCTGCGGCAGCCGCGGCGAGCTTGATGTTCTTGTGCACGAAGAGTGCCTCTTTTCGGTGTTGATGTGGTGCGCCCGGACAAGGAGTGCGGGCTTGCTGGGAGGAAATGGTCAGGGGGTGGTGCGGCCCCGGCGGGCCAGCAGGCGCACGGCCGCGTCGCCGATCACCTGGATCACGGTCACGATGACGATCAGCAGCACGACGGTGACGAGCATGAACTTGTTGTCGAAGCGCTGGAATCCGTAGGTGATGGCCTTGGAGCCGAGCCCTTCGCCGCCGACCGCGCCGGCCATCGCGGAGTAGCCGATGAGCACGATGACGGTGGTGGTGACTTGGGCGATGATCGACGGCAGTGCCTGCGGGAGCAGGACCTTGCGCACGATCGTCGGCACGGATCCGCCCATCGACTGCACGGCCTCGACGAGTCCGCCGTCGACCTCGCGGATCGATGTCTCGACCAGGCGCGCGAAGAAGGGGATGGCGCCGATGGCGAGCGGGACGATCATGGCGGAGGGTCCGATGAACGTACCGACGACCCAGGTGGTGAAGGGGATCAGGGCGATCAGCAGGATGATGAAGGGCATCGAGCGGCCGATGTTCACGATGACGCCGACGACCTTGTTCACCACGGTGTTGCGCAGCAGTCCGCCCTCGTCGGTCAGGACGAGCAGGACACCGAGCGGCAGGCCGCCGGCCACGGTGATGACCGTGGACCACAGCACCATGTAGAGGGTGTCGATGGTGCCCTGGGTGAGCAGCGGCTGCATTTCGGACCAGGTCACTTGGAGACCTCCTTGGTGAGGTGCGCGGCGGTCTGCCCGGGTATGGCGGTGCCCGTACGCGTTTCGGCGCCCGGGTCGATCACCTCGGCCTGCAGGCCCTGTTCGCGCAGGAAGCCGATGGGTACGACGTTGTCCTCGAAGCGGCCGGGCAGTTCGATCCGCATCCGGCCGACCTGGTTCCCGCCGACGGTGTCCATCGCGGCGCCGAGGATCGAGATGTCGATGTCGTACGTACGGGAGAGCTGGGAGATCACCGGCCGGGCGGCGGAGTCGCCGTGGAAGGTCACGTCGATGACGGTGCGGCCGGGCCCCGATGCCGTACCGCCGACGGGGAACAGCTCGTTGACCAGTTCGGAGCCGGGGGTGGCCAGGAGTTCGCCGACCGTGCCGGACTCGATGATGCGGCCCTGCTTCATCAGCGCCGCGGAGTCGCAGATCGTCTTGACGACGTCCATCTCGTGCGTGATCAGCAGGACGGTCAGGCCGAGTTCCTGGTTGAGGTCGCGCAGAAGCTGGAGGATCGAGCGGGTGGTCTCGGGGTCGAGCGCGGAGGTCGCCTCGTCGGAGAGCAGCACCTTCGGGTCGCCGGCGAGGGCGCGGGCGATGCCGACGCGCTGCTTCTGGCCGCCGGAGAGCTGGCCGGGGTATGCCTTCGCCTTGTCGGCGAGGCCGACCAGGCCGAGGAGTTCGGCCGCCTTGCGGCTGCGGTCGCGGCCGGGGACGCCGAGGATCTCCAGCGGCAGTTCGACGTTGCCCTGGACGGTGCGCGAGGCGAGCAGGTTGAAGTGCTGGAAGACCATGCCGATACGGCTGCGCGCCTGGCGGAGCTGTTTGCCGGCGCGGTTGCCGCGGCCCGCGAGCGCGGTGAGGTCCTGGCCCGCGACGGTCACGGTGCCGGATGTGGGGCGCTCCAGCAGGTTGACGCAGCGGATCAGGGAGGATTTCCCGGCGCCGCTCTGTCCGATGACGCCGTACACCTCGCCTTCGCGGACATGCAGGTCGACGCCGTCCAGGGCGGTGACCGCACGGCCGCGCGACTGATAGACCTTCGTGAGGCCCGAAGTGGTGATCACAGGGTTTCCGTCACTGTTCGAGGGCGCGGCGGGGTGTCCGCCGGGCAGGGGCGTTCGTCCGATGGGGCTGGGCCGGTCGTCGACCGGCGGGACCCCGGCATGGCGTCGCGGCGCGGGATGGCCGGGCGCGGGCGCATGGCGGGGCGGGCTCGTTCCGCTGGGTGCGGACGGCACGGGGGCTCGGCCTCGCTTCGGGGCGCGAGGCTCAGGCGGGGGCCCTCAGAAGGCGCGCATTCGACACATACAACGAGCACCGGGCGTCATGGTCGCCTCGGTCGCAGGGATGCGGTAACTCGTCGTGGTCATGGGCGACAGTAAAACAGATATGACCTTCCCTCCCGTCCGCTTGTCCGAATAGCGGATGGCTCTGGATGGTGACGGGACCGGCCGCCCGCTGTCCCCGCGATCCGGCGCATACGGCTCCGACCTGCGGTGACGCGCCCTTCGCGGGCCGAGTGACCCGGCCCCGTACAGCCGCTGGAAGATCGCTTTCTGTGGCCAAGACCACGGTCCGTACCGGAACCGGGCCCGCACGCCGGGGTTCCGGCGGCCCGTAATACCCTCGGTTCATGCTTGTCGCCCTGACGGTCGCGGTCGCCGTGTCCGCGCTCGCCCTCGCCGCCTGGTGCGGATTCGCCGCCTACCGGGACCAGCCCACCAAGGACTGGCACTTCATCGGCATGGCCGTCGTCTCGGTGCTCGCGCTGGCCCAGACGGTCGTGGGAATCGTGCAGTTGGCGCGCGGGGAGCGCCCCGACCAGGGCATGACGATCTTCATCGCGTATCTGCTCGCCGCCTTCGCGGCCGTGCCCGCGGCCGGCTTCCTGTCGCTGGCCGAACGGACCCGCTGGGGCTCGGTGACGGTGGCGGCGGGCGCGGTCGTCCTGGCCGTGCTCGAAGTACGGCTCTACGACATCTGGGGAAACTGACCGTGACCGACACCGACCGCACCGGAAACCCGGCCACCGCGCCCGCGCAGCGGTTCGAGCTCGGCTCGGGCCCCGGCAGGGTACTGGTGTGGTTCTACGGGGTGTTCACCGTGGCCGCCGCCTCCCGGTCCATCGTCCAGATGATCCTGGACTTCGACCGGGCGCCGCTGGCCTATGTGCTGTCCGCGGCCGCCGCCGTGGTGTACGGCTTCATCACCTATTCGCTGGTACGCGGCGGGGAGAGGGCCCG
>DATCWZ010000591.1:0-2426 GCA_036566065.1 Streptomyces sp.
CCTCGACGCCCGCCAGCGGCCGGGCCACCAGCCACCGCCGCAGCCCGAACAGCGCCGCCTCGGCGATCCCCAGCAGCAGCAGATACAGCGCGCCCAGCCACACCCCGCCCGGGTCGCCCCGCTCGACCGGGCCGTCGACCATCCACTTCAGTACGAGAGGGATCACCAGCCCCAGGCAGGAGGCCACGATCCCCACCAGGGCCGCGCCGAACAGCCGTGTGCGCACCGGTCGGACATAGGGCCACAGTCGCAGAAGTGAGCGCACGGCGGACCGGTCCGTGTGCTCTGCTGGTGTCTCCGGCATCAGGGGCGAGCCTACGGTTCGGCACTGACATCGCTCATGTGGTTTTCCGGCCGGGGCGACCGGCGCCGCCGCCGTATCCACCGAACGGAGGACCTGCCCCGGCCTCGACCAGGGGCTAACCCGTGACCCGCAGCAGCAGCACCGACCTGGCGGGCACCGTCAGCGTCCCGCCGCCCGGGTGGCGCGTCCCAGGGGCGGCCGACTGGTCCTCCCGGGAGGTGTCGAGGACCAGTTCGTACCCGGTCGCCCACGGCGGCCCCGGCAGTCGGAAACCGCAGGGGCGGTGGTCGGCGTGCAGGATCGCGAGGAAGCTGTCGTCGGTGATCTGTCCGCCCCGGGCGTCCCGGCCCGGGATGTCGCGCCCCGACAGATAGAGCCCCAGCGTCGCCGTAGGCGCGTACCAGTCGTCCCGCGTCATCTCCTCCCCCTCGCGCGTGAACCACGCCAGGTCCCGCAGCCCGTCCGGAGCCTGCGCGCGCCCCGCGAAGAACGCGCGGCGGCGCAGCACCGGATGGGCCTGACGCAGGGCCAGCACCCGGGCCGTCAGCCCGGCCAGCTCACGCCACTCGGGCCGCTCCAGCAGCGACCAGTCGAGCCAGCCGATCTCGTTGTCCTGGCAGTACGCGTTGTTGTTGCCGCCCTGCGTACGGCCCATCTCGTCGCCCGCCACCAGCATCGGCACGCCCGTGGACAGCAGCAGGGTGGTGAGCAGGGCGCGCAGCCGGCGGCGGCGCAGCGCGTTGATCTCCGGGTCGTCGCTCTCGCCCTCGGCCCCGCTGTTCCAGGCGCGGTTGTCGTACGTGCCGTCCCGGTTGCCCTCGCCGTTGGCCTCGTTGTGCTTGTGCTCGTAGCTGACCAGGTCGCGCAGGGTGAAACCGTCGTGCGCGGTGATGAAGTTGACCGAGGCGTAGGGGCGTCTGCCGCCCCACGCGTACAGATCGCTCGACCCGGTGAGCCGGTAGCCGAGGTCGCGTACGTCGGGCAGCGCGCCGCGCCAGAAGTCCCGTACGGCGTCCCGGTAGCGGTCGTTCCACTCGGTCCACAGCGGCGGGAAGGCCCCCACCTGGTAGCCGCCGTTGCCGACGTCCCAGGGTTCGGCGATCAGTTTGACCCGGCGCAGCACCGGGTCCTGGGCGATGACCGCGAGGAACGGCGAGAGCATGTCGACGTCGTGCATCGAGCGGGCCAGGGCGGCGGCCAGGTCGAAGCGGAAGCCGTCGACGCCCATCTCCGTCACCCAGTACCGCAGGGAGTCGGTGATCAGCCGCAGGACCTGCGGCCGCACCACATGGAGGGTGTTGCCGCAGCCCGTGTAGTCCGCGTAACGGCGGGCGTCCGGCTGGAGGCGGTAGTAGCCGCGGTTGTCGATGCCGCGCAGGGACAGCATCGGGCCGAGCTCGCCCGCCTCCGCGGTGTGGTTGTAGACGACATCGAGGATGACCTCGATCCCCGCGTCGTGCAGGGCGCGCACCATCTTCTTGAACTCCCCGACCTGCTGGCCCGCCGTGCCGCTCGCGGCGTAGCCGGAGTGCGGGGCGAAGTAGCCGATGGAGTTGTACCCCCAGTAGTTGCGCAGCCCGCGCCGCAGCAGATGGTCCTCGTGCGCGAACTGGTGCACGGGGAGCAGTTCGACGGCCGTCACCCCCAGGCGCCGCAGATGGCCGATGGCGGCGGGATGGGCCAGCCCGGCGTAGGTGCCGCGCAGCTCCGGGGGGATGTCCGGGTGCAGTCGGGTGAAGCCGCGGACGTGCAGTTCGTAGATGACGGAGTCGGCCCACGGGGTCTTGGGCCTGCGGTCCTCCGCCCAGTCGTCGTCGTCATGGACCACGACGCCCTTGGGCACGAAGGGCGCCGAGTCGCGGTCGTCGCGCACCGTGTCGGCGACATGCTGCTGCGGCCAGTCCCGCACGTGGCCGTACACCTCGGGCGGCAGACCGAAGTCGCCGTCCACCGCACGGGCGTACGGATCGAGGAGCAGCTTGGCCGGGTTCCAGCGGGCGCCGGTCCAGGGGTCCCAGCGGCCGTGCACCCGGTAGCCGTAGCGTCTGCCGGGCCGTACGCCGGGGACGAAGCCGTGCCAGATCTCATGGGTCAGCTCGGTCAGCGGCAGCCGGGTCTCCTG
>DATCWZ010000120.1:0-3400 GCA_036566065.1 Streptomyces sp.
CCGCCGCCCACTCCCGGGTCTCCCCAAGCCGCACCGGCAGGGGCGATTCTGACTGTCCACACCCGCACGGCGTCGAAGGGGACCGTCATGGTGTTCCACAGCGAGTACGCAAGTGTCCCGGCCCTCGAAACCCCCATCCACGAAGCGGTCCTGGGCCGGGCAGCCGAGTTCGGTGACACGGTCGCCCTGGTCGACGGGAAGAGCGGCGCCACCGTCACGTACGGCCAACTCGACGCCTTCCACCGGCGGATCGCCGCCGCCCTCGCCGCGGCGGGCCTGCGCAAGGGTGACGTCCTGGCCCTGCACAGCCCGAACACCGTCGCCTATCCGGCGGTTTTCTACGGCGCCACGCGCGCCGGTGCCGCCGTCACCACCGTCCACCCGCTGGCCACGGCCGACGAGTTCGCGAAGCAGCTCCGGGACTCCGCCGCCCACTGGATCGTCACCGTGTCGCCGCTGCTTGAGGTCGCGCGCCGGGCCGCCGAACTCGTCGGCGGCGTCCGGGAGATCTTCGTCTGCGACCGGGCCGAGGGACACATCTCCGTACTCGACATGCTCGCCTCCTCCGCACCCGAACCGGACATCGCGTTCGACCCCGCGGAGGACGTCGCCGCGCTCCCGTACTCCTCGGGCACCACCGGCACCCCCAAGGGCGTCATGCTCACGCACCGCTCCATCGCGACCAACCTGGCGCAGCTCGGCTCCTTCATCCCGATGGGCCCCGGCGACCGCATCCTCGCCGTGCTGCCGTTCTTCCACATCTACGGGCTGACCGCGCTGATGAACGTGCCGCTGCGCCACGGCGCCACCGTCGTCGTGCTGCCCCGCTTCGAACTCGCCGTGTTCCTCTCCGCGATCCAGACGCATCGCATCAACGGGCTGTACGTGGCTCCGCCGATCGTGCTGGCCCTGGCAAAGCATCCGCTGGTCGGCGAGTACGACCTGTCGTCGCTGGAGTACATCGTCAGCGCCGCCGCGCCCCTGGACGCCGGGCTCGCCGCCGCGTGTTCGGCCCGGCTGGGCCTGCCGCCCGTACGGCAGGCGTACGGGATGACGGAACTCTCGCCCGGCACCCATGTCGTACCGCTCGACGCGGAGAACCCGCCGGCCGGGGCGGTCGGCAAGCTGCTGCCCGGCACGGAGATGCGGATCGTGTCGCTCACGGACCCCGGCGAGGACAGCGGCCCCGGCACGGAAGGCGAGATCCTCATCCGCGGCCCGCAGGTGATGAAGGGCTACCTCGGCCGCCCGGAGGCCACCGCAGACATGATCGACGCGGACGGCTGGGTACACACGGGGGACGTCGGCCGCGTCGACGCGGACGGCTGGCTGTTCGTCGTGGACCGGGTGAAGGAGCTGATCAAGTACAAGGGCTACCAGGTGGCCCCCGCCGAGCTGGAGGCGCTGCTGCTCGGCCACGAGTCGGTGGCCGACGCCGCCGTCATCGGGGTGTACGACGCCGAGGGGAACGAGGTCCCCAAGGCGTACGTCGTACGCGGGCCGGGCGCCGACGGTCTCACGGCGCAGGACATCATGGCGTACGTCGCCGAGCGCGTGGCCCCGTACAAGAAGGTGCGGCAGGTCGAGTTCGTCGCGGCCGTACCGCGTGCCACGTCGGGGAAGATCCTGCGGCGCGAACTGCGCGACCGAGAGGCCCGCGGAAAGGAGAATCTGTGACGTTTCTCAGCCGGTCGGAGCCCGACCGGGGCATCACCACGCTCACGCTCGACTCACCGGCGAACCGCAACGCGCTCTCCGCGCGGCTCGTCGGCGAACTGGCCGAGGCGCTCGACGCCTGCGCGGCCGACGACACCGTACGGGCGGTGCTCCTCACCCACACGGGCAACACGTTCTGCGCGGGCGCCGACCTCACCGCGCCGCCCGACCCGGCGGCGTTCGTCGCCCTGATGCGGCGGATCGTCGCCCTGCCGAAGCCGGTCGTCGCCCGCGTCACCGGCCATGTCCGGGCGGGCGGGCTCGGCCTGCTCGGGGCGTGCGACATCTCGGTGGCGGGGCCGGGCGCCTCGTTCGCGCTGACCGAGTCCCGCCTAGGTCTCGCCCCGGCCGTCATATCCCTGCCGCTGCTCCCACGCCTGGAACCGCGCGCCGCCGCCCGCTACTACCTCACCGGCGAACGCTTCGACGCGCCGGAAGCGGCCCGCATAGGCCTGATCTCGCTGGCCGCCGCAGAGGTGGACGAAGCGCTCACCCCCCTGCTGGACGGCCTACGCAGAGCCTCCCCCCAGGGCCTGACCGCATCAAAGGAGCTGGTCACGGCTACGGTACTGCGACAGTTCGACCAGCACTCGGACGACCTCATCGCCCGCTCGGCAGCCCTCTTCGCATCCGACGAGGCGCGCGAGGGGATGACGGCCTTCCTCGAACGACGGGACCCCGCATGGCTGCTGTGACACCCCCGAAACAGGACCGCAGCCGCGCCACCCGCCGGGGCCTCCTCGAAGCGGCGGTCGCCTGCCTGGCCGAACACGGCTGGGCGGGCTCCACCGTCTCCGCCGTCGCCGAACGCGCCGGGGTGTCGCGCGGCGCGGCCCAGCACCACTTCCCGACCCGCGAGGACCTGTTCACCGGCGCCGTCGAGTACGTCGCCGAGGAACGCTCGGCCGCCCTGCGCGCCCTGCCCGTACAAAGCCGCCCCGAGGTCGTCGGCGCCCTGGTCGACCTCTACACCGGCCCCCTCTTCCGGGCCGCGCTCCAGCTCTGGGTCGCCGCCTGCAACGAGGAGCAGCTCCGCCCCCGGGTCACCGAACTCGAGGCCCGCGTGGGCCGCGAGACCCACCGCATCGCCGTCCAGCTCCTGACCGCCGACGAATCCCGCCCCGGCGTACGCGAAACGGTCCAGGGCTTCCTCGACATGGCCCGCGGCCTGGGCCTGGCCAACCTCCTCACCGACGACACGGCCCGCCGCAAACGGGTGGTCACCCAGTGGGCAGCGATCCTGGACGAGGCGCTGGGCTGACGGCGAATGGTCCTGAGACACATGCTCACGAGGCCGTCCAGGTGCGAAACGCATCACCAAGATGTGTGTGCCGGAACGCGGGCAGGCCTGATCCGAACTCCTGGAGCCGCTCGTAGGCTTTGGTCAGATCCTGCAGGGACGCGAAGCAACCGGCATCGACGGCCAGGGCCAGGACGTCTTCGATCGTGGCGTAGGTTAGGCCGTGCTGCGCTGCTATGGTTCGGCCCCCATGGTCGTCCATCAGCAGTGTGACGTCGTGTCCCTGTTCTTGCAGGTTGACCCCATGGGCGACGACTACGCATTCGCCGAGATCCCCGGCTGCCGCATGGCCTGCTCGAACTCCGCCTCGCGAAGTTCCTCGAGAACTGTGATCGTTCTGGCATCGGCTCGCCGGGCCATCACGAGTCGCGGCAACACCCGCAT
>DATCWZ010000236.1:0-2187 GCA_036566065.1 Streptomyces sp.
CCCAGCCGCGCTCGAGCGGACTTTGCCTGTGCTGCCTCGGCGCCCACGACGGCGGCAGCTCTGGCGGGCTGGTCGTTGTGGGCGAATGCCTGAGCCAGCCGGAAGGTGGCGTCCTCCCTGAGCGCGGGGTCCAGGAAGGGCTGCTCCAGGGCTGCCGTGAGGTGATTGACGGTGACGGCCGGAGCAGTGAGCAGGGCAGAGCAGCCGAGTTCGTAGAGCACGCCCGCGCGATCCTCGGGCACCGGCGGTTCGCGCAGCGCACGTTCCAGACAGCGTCGAGCCGCGTCGGGCGCGCCAAGACGGAGATTCTCGCGCGCGGCAGCGCGCAGTTGGAGGACGGTCTGTGGGTTGTCCTCGGGATGGGTCTCCAGCAGATGCCGAGCGGCGGCTGTGACGCCCAGGCCCGCGTCGGCCACCGCCCAGGCAGCCTGACCGTGCAGCGCGGTGCGGGTGGTCGGCGGGATGGCCTGGTACACAGCGGTGGCGACGAGTGGATGGATGAACTCGAGTGTCCGGCTGCCAGTGAGAATACGGGCGACGCGCAGCCGGTCCACGGCGTCCTGGGCCTCGGCCGGCGGCAGTCCGGCCACTGCTGCGGCCAGCTCCGGGGAGATCTCGGTGCCGAGCACCGCGGCGGCCCAGGCAAGCCGGACAGAGGCGTGGCCGAGCCTCTGCAGCCGTTCGACCAGTCCGGCGCCGCGTGCGCTCGCAGCGAGTTCGCGCAGCAGGGAGGCCGACTCCGCGTTCGGGACGAGGCTGCGGTCCTGGACCTTGGCGATGAGCTCGACGGCTTCATAGGGGTTGCCGCCGGTGACCGCCCAACACTCGCGGCAGAAAAGGTCGTCGGCTTCCGCTCCGAGCGAACTTCGCACCAGTTCGCCCACTGCCTCCGGGCTGAGAGCGTGCAGGGCGATCGGGCGTCCACTGCGGCCGTCGATCAGTTCGCGGAACGTCGCGGCCTCGGTGGGCACTTCGTCCGGGCGGTAGCCGAACACCACCAGCACGGGAAGTTCCTGCGCTCTCACCGCGAACGCGGCGAGCCAGGCGAGTGACTCCAGATCGCCCCAATGGGCGTCGTCGAGAACGATTACTATCGGTGCCCGTCGCACGGCCAGTTGGGTAACGACCCAGTCCAGACCGTCCCGGACGCCCTGCGGGTCCGGGGCGGCGGTACCGGGCTGCTGAGCGAACAAACCAACGGCCGGGCCGGCGATCTCGTACCACCCGCCGAACATCTCGCGACGCTCGGCCTCGGTGCAGGAAGCGAGGACGGGCTGCAGCAGTTGGCGTACGACATGGAAGGGGACGGTACGCTCCTGCTCGCCGCCCCGGGCAGACAGTACAGTGCAGCCGCGGGCAGTGGCGATGCGCCGGACCTCGGCCAGCACGGTCGTCTTGCCCAGCCCGGCGGCAGCGCTGAAAAACAGCAGCCCACCCTGCTTGCCTTCACCGTCCCCGCTGCCCGCGCAGATCCCCTCCACCGCATTCCGAGCAGCGACCACCTGGTTTTGGCGCTCGTACAGGGGCTTACCCACCCGATCGTGCCCGTCCACGACCGTAGTCCTCTCGGTGCGGTAACGATCCGACACTTTGTTCCCCCTGCTCTGCCAGCATGCGGGGAAGTCTAGCGAGCACACACGTATACACGGCAGAGATGTTGGGGGATTGGATGCGGGCGATCGTGCAGTGGCATCTCGTAACGCCGGCGTGGGGTTCGGCTTCCCGAGCCGGTCGGGCGGACATCGATCGGTCGCCCCTTCCAAACTAGTCCTGGCTCATGACCCCAGCCCCGCCGTTGCTGGGGGAACGGCGGCCTCGGCGTACCGCGCCGATTCCTGGCTGTACTCGAGAAATCCACAAGCCCATGCGCGGATCCCGTCCACGTACCGGTCAACTGCGGCCTGTTCCTGCACCGTCAGGTTCATGGCGAGGGTGGTGGTCCGCAGACTGACTATGGCGGCAGGCAATTCGATGATCCGCAGGGACAGCCGGCGGTGCACCTCGTTGACAGCGTCCTGCAGAGTCAAGTGGTGATGGTGCTGCAGTACCACGACGAGGTTGCTGGTTTCGCCGGTGCGTAGTTCTTTGCCGAGGGAGTACAGGTCGTTGGTCCAGCAGATGATGTCGGCGGCGGTATCCCGCAGCTGTCGGCAGGCCGGCAAGGACCACACCAGCTCGGTGAGTTCC
>DATCWZ010000111.1:0-2233 GCA_036566065.1 Streptomyces sp.
ACAGTGACCGCCGACGTCTTCGGCCCCAAACGCGACCGGTGGGGTCGCTACCTGCTACCCGACCCGGACACCGGCAAGGAACGCGCCTGGACCCGCGCCACCACCCTCGCCTCGACGCTGGCCGACACGTACGGGCTGACGTTGTGGCAGATGCGCATGGTCGCCAAGGGTCTGGGTATGCGCCCCGACCTGCTCGCGTTGGCCGCGGCGGCGCACGTTGACGACAAGACCACCTTGGACCGGGTCGCGAAGGACGCCAAGGAGGCGGCCGGCTCGAGCGCTGGCGCGAACGCCGGCACCGCCCTGCACTCCTTCACCGAGGCGGTCGACCGGGGGGAGCAGGTGCAGATCCCGCCGCCGTGGGACGCCGACGTCGCCGCCTACCGCAACACACTCGACCACCACGGCGTCATTACGCACCCCGACTGGATTGAGCGGATCGTGGTGTGGCCGGAGTACAACGTCGCCGGCACCCTGGACCGGATCGTCACCCTGCCCGACGGGCGGGTCGTCATCGGCGACGTGAAGACCGGTAAGGACCTCGGCTACGCGTGGTCCGAGATCGCCATCCAACTCGCGCTGTACGCCAACGCCACCCACATGTGGCACGGCGACCACTGGGAGAAGATGCCAGTCCTGGACCCGTCCGAGGCAGTCGTGTTCCACGTGCCCGTCGGCAAGGCCACCTGCGACCTGTACACAGTGGACACTGTTGCCGGCTGGGAGATGATCTCCGTCGCGCACCGGGTCCGGCAGTGGCGCGGCCGCCGCGACCTGGCGAAGATCTGGCCCGCCACACCCGAACAGCGCCGCGCCGCCACCCTCGAGGCGATGCACAACCAGGCCGCCGGGAACCTGCTCCGCCGCGTGCAGCACGCGCAGTCCGTCGACGAGCTCGTCCAGTTGTGGGCCAAGCACGACGCCGACGGCACATGGACTCCGGAACTGACCGCCGCGGCGGCAGACCGGAAGAGGGCGCTCACAGTCGTGAGCGCATCCAACCCAACCTGAGGAGGAACCGGTGTCCATCTGGGACGATCCGGAAGTCAAGCCGTCGAACAACTTCGTGTCGTTCGACAACCCGGGCGACAAGGTCGCCGGCACCATCACCGCCATCGGCAAGCGCCGCTTCGACGACGGTTCAGTCGCGCCGGAGCTGCGCATCACCACCGACGCCGGCGACGAAGTCACCCTCACCGCCGGGCAGATCCGGCTGAAGATGGCCCTGGCCGATCAGCGGCCGGAGGTCGGAGACCACCTCACCGTCATCTTCGAGCGGGCCGAGAAGCGCGCCGGAGGGAAGACGCTCAAGCACTTCGACGTGAAGGTGGCGCGCGGCACCGCGGTGGCGAAGACGGACGAGCCGCCGTTCTAGCCGGTCCTCCGCCCGTCTGCTCAACCACCACCCGCGGAAGGACGCCAGTTGCCCGCCACCGAACCAGAACTCGCCGACCTGCTCGCCCACACGCAGGACGTCGACGAGTTCAACCGGATAGCCGACGAGCTCGAGCAGCTGCAAGACCAGCGACTCGCCCGGCTCGCCGCACCGCAGGCACTGGCGTCCGCCGCCGCGTGGTACGCCGCACAAGGCGTCGACGTGTTCCCCGTCCAGCCCCGCGACAAGGTACCCATGCCCGGCCTGCGCTGGCGGGACAAGGCCACCACCGACGGCCACCAGATCGCCGCGTGGTGGCGGGCGTGGCCCGACGCGAACATCGGCATGCCCACCGGCCTGCGGTGGGACGTCATCGACATCGACGGCCCGAAGGGATACCAGTCGTTCGCCGACCTGCGCGACGACGGGAAGCTACCGGCGCGGCTGGGTCGGTCCACCACGCCGCGCGGCGGGATGCACGTCTACATCGCACCGTCCGGGCAGGGCAACGCCGCCGGGTGGATGCCCGGCCTGGACTACCGCGGCATCGGCGGCTACGTCCTGCTCCCGCCGAGCGTCGGCGCGAACGGCCGGCTGTACCTGTGGGACCAGACGCCGATGGTGGCGCCATGATCCCGACCCGGCTGCCGTGGGAACCTGCCCCGCCGACGCCCGCCCACGTCAACGGGGCGGGGCCGGCGGGCTTCGCGTGGCACGAGTTCCGCACCGGCGGCGGCGACTACGGCCGCACCGCCCTCGAGCGCGAGGCCGCCATGGTGCGCGGGACGCTGCCCGGCGGCCGGAACCACGCCCTGAACCGGGCCGCGTTCTCCGTCGGGCAGTTGGTTGCTGATGGCG
>DATCWZ010000089.1:0-3542 GCA_036566065.1 Streptomyces sp.
GCCGCGCAGCACGGCTGGGCGGCCCTGGCCCCCGCCGACCGCGCCCGGCTGCTGCGCTGCTTCGCCGTCCTGGTCGACGAGAACCGCGAACAGCTCGCCCGGCTGGAGGTCGAGCAGGCCGGCCACACCCTGGCCAACGCCCGATGGGAGGCGGGCAACGTCCGCGACCTGCTCGACTACGCCGCCGGGGGAGTGGAACGGCTGTCCGGCCGGCAGATTCCGGTGCCGGGCGGCATCGACATCACCTTCCTGGAGCCGCTCGGTGTCATCGGTGTGATCGCCCCGTGGAACTTCCCCATGCCCATCGCCGCGTGGAGCGTGGCCCCCGCGCTGGCGGCGGGCAACGCCGTACTCCTGAAACCCGCCGAGACCACGCCCCTGACCGCCCTGCGGCTGGCCGAGCTCGCCCTGGACGCGGGACTGCCCGAACACCTATTCCAGGTGCTCCCCGGGGCCGGTGACGTGGCGGGCGACGCCCTCGTCGTGCACCCCGGGGTCGCCAAGATCGCGTTCACCGGCTCCACCCGCGTCGGCAGACGGATCATGGCGAAATGCGCCGAACGGGTGAAGCGGCTGACCCTCGAACTGGGCGGCAAGAGCCCCAACATCGTCTTCGCCGACGCCGACATCGAGACCGCCGCCGCCACCGCGCCCATGTCCTTCCTGGACAACGCGGGCCAGGACTGCTGCGCCCGCAGCCGCGTCCTCGTCCAGCGGTCCGCGTACGACCGCTTTCTGGAGCTGCTGGCCCCGGCCGTCGCCTCCGTGGTCGTCGGGGACCCGCTCGACGAGAAGACACAGATGGGACCGCTGATCTCACAGGCGCAGCGGGAGCGGGTCCGCTCGTACGTCCCCGAAGACGCCGAGGCCCTCCGGGGCAGCGCGCCCCAGGGGCCCGGCTTCTGGTACCCGCCGACCGTCCTCACCGGGGTCCGCCCGGACTCACCCGTGGCCACCGAAGAGGTGTTCGGCCCGGTCGCCGTCGTCCTGCCCTTCGACGACGAGGCCGACGCCGTACGCCTCGCCAACGCCACCGAATACGGCCTGGCCGGCTCCGTCTGGACCCGGGACGTGGGCCGCGCGCTGCGCGTCTCGCAGGCGGTCAGGGCGGGCAACATCTCCGTCAACTCGCACTCCGCGGTCCGCTACTGGACCCCCTTCGGCGGTTACGGGCAGTCCGGCCTCGGCCGCGAGCTGGGACCGGACGCCCTGACGGCATTCACCGAGACCAAGAACGTCTTTCTCAGCACGGAGGCATGATCACCATGAGCACCGACACCGGGATCATCTGCCGCCGCCTGGTCGGCCGGACCGCCGTCATCACCGGCGCGGGCAGCGGCATCGGCCTCGCCACCGCGCGCCGGCTGGCGTCGGAGGGCGCGCGTGTCGTCTGCGGCGACATCGACGAGGCCGCGGGCGAGAAGGCCGCCGAGGAGGCCGGGGGCGTTTTCGTACGCGTCGATGTCACCGATCCCGGACAGGTCGAGGCGCTCTTCGCGGCCGCGCACGAGACGTACGGCTCCGTGGACATCGCCTTCAACAACGCGGGCATCTCCCCGCCGGAGGACGATTCCATCCTCACGACCGGCCTTGAGGCATGGAAACGCGTCCAGGACGTCAACCTCACCTCCGTGTACCTCTGCTGCAAGGCGGCCCTCCCCTATATGCGGCGCCAGCGGCGCGGTTCGATCATCAACACCGCGTCGTTCGTGGCCCGCATGGGCGCGGCGACCTCCCAGATCTCGTACACCGCCTCCAAGGGCGGGGTGCTCGCCATGTCCCGCGAACTCGGCGTGCAGTTCGCCCGCGAGGGCATCCGCGTCAACGCGCTGTGCCCCGGTCCGGTGAACACCCCGCTGCTCCAGGAGCTGTACGCCAAGGACCCGGAGCGTGCGGCCCGCCGGCTGGTGCACATCCCGCTGGGCCGGTTCGCCGAGGCCACCGAGATCGCGGCGGCCGTCGCCTTCCTGGCGAGCGACGACTCCTCGTTCGTCAACGCCACCGACTTCCTGGTCGACGGCGGTATCGCGGGGGCGTACGTGACACCCGCGCCCTGACGGTGGTTTCAGGCTTCAGAGGAAGGTGCGGCCCTCGCCGCGGTACGTCGGCACGGTCGCCGTGACCCGCTCTCCCTCGATCAGGTGCAACTGGTCGAAACGCTCGCACAGTTCACCGGCCTTGGCGTGCCGGAACCACACCTTGTCCCCGATCAGCAGGTCGTCGGCCGGGCCGCCGATCAGCGGGGTCTGCACCTCGCCCGGCCCCTCCTGCGGGTCGTAGCGCAGCCCCTCGGGCAGATACGGGACGGGCAGCCGGTCCCTGCCCGCCGCACCGGACGCCGGATAGCCGCCGCCGAGAACCGTCACCACGCCGACGCCGGGCCGCCGCACCACTGGCTGCGCGAACAGGGCGGCCGGGCGGCCGGTGAACGAGGTGTAGTTGTCGAACAGCCGCGGTACGTAGAGGCCCGACCCTGCCGCGATCTCGGTCACCGCCGGTTCGGCCGCCGTGTGCTGCACACTGCCAGTGCCACCACCGTTCACGAACTCCAGGTCCGGGGCCACCGAGCGGACCGCGCGTACGGCCTCGGCCCGCCGTACCGCCAGCTCCTTGCGCGCCGCCGCCTGCATCAGCCGGATCGCCCGCGAACGCAGCGGGCTCCCGGCGACCGCGTCGCCGACACCGGCGACATGTCCCTCGTACGCCATCAGGCCCACCAGCCTGAATCCCGGCCTGCGGGCCACCGAGCGGGCCAGCTCGGCCAGTTGGGCCGGGGTGCGCAGCGGTGAGCGCAGCGCGCCGATCCTGACACGGCCGCCCAGCAGTCGCAGCGAGGTGTCCAGCTCCAGGCAGACCCTGATCTCCTCGCCGCCGCCCGCCCGTGCCGCGTCGATCAGCTCAAGGTGCGACGGGTCGTCGACCATCACGGTCACGGCCGAGGCGAGCTTCGGGTCGGCGGCCAGCTCGGCGTAGGCGGTACGGTCTGCCGACGGATAGGCGAGCAGCACGTCGTCGAACCCGGCCCGCGCCAGCCACAGCGACTCCGCGAGCGTGAAGGCCATGATCCCGGCGAACCCAGGTCGCGCCAGAGCCCGCTCCAGGAGCGCCCGACAGCGCACCGACTTGCTCGCCACCCGTACCGGCTTGCCCGCTGCCCGGCGTATGAGGTCGTCGGCGTTGGCGTCGAAGGCGTCCAGATCGACGACGGCGATCGGGGCGTCGAGGTGGGCGGTGGCCCGGTCGTAGCGGGTCCGGTCAGCGGCGCGGGCTGTCATGACCGCAGCTTGCCAGACGCCCGTACCGCTGGGTAGGGGACGTTCGGGGCAGATCAACCCGGGGCCAGGCGTCCCGTTCCGCGGGGCGCCGGTCAGCCCGTAGAGTGACGGGCACGCGGTGACCGGCGGCCGGTCCGTGACGGTGATCCGCGGGCGGTACGAGGACGTGGACCAGGGGGCGGGATGAGCACCGAAGCGCAACGCGCCCCCGGGGCCGCCCCCGCGGGTCCGCCCGTTCCGCCGGAGCCCGAACCCCCGTCCCCGCAG
>DATCWZ010000706.1:0-3714 GCA_036566065.1 Streptomyces sp.
CACCGCCCGGGTGGCGGCGGTCTGCGGCCCCGCCGGGGCCGGCAAGAGCGCACTCGCCCTGCACTGGGCCGACCGTGCCGCCGCACGCTTCCCGGACGGCCAGCTCTACCTGGACCTCCGGAACCCGCAAGGGCACGGCGACCCCGGCACACCCGAGGCGGCCCTGGACCGGGCGCTGCGCGCGCTCGGTGTCCCCGGCGCGTCGGTCCCCGCGGGCCTTGGGGACCGGGCCGCGCTCTACCGCAGCACCCTCGACGGCAGACGGCTGCTCGTCGTCCTCGACAACGCCCGCTCCGTGGACCAGATCCGTCCGCTGCTGCCCGGCCGGGGCTGCGCCCGGGTCCTGGTCACCAGCAGGGACCCGCTGAACGGGCTCGCCGGGATGTCCGCCCTGGTCCGGGTCGAACTGGGCGCCATGAGCCCGGCCGAAGCCCTGGACCTGCTCGCCGCCACGCTCGGCGAGGAGCGGGTGGCTGCCGAACCGGCCGCGGCGCGGCACTTAGTGGAGCTGTGCGGTCGCCTCCCGCCGGCGTTACGGGGCGTCGCCACCCGGCTGCTGTCCGACCCCCAGGGGTCGCTGCGGATGGCGGCGCGGATGGAGGACCGCCCCGAGCGCGTGAGGATGCCCGGCCCCGGCGAGAGCTGGCTGCGCTCGGGCGTCCGGCTCGACTACCGGGCCCTCTCCGCGCAGGCCGCGCTGCTCTACCGGCACTTGGGCATGCTGGACGTGCCCGACTTCCCGGCCTGGATCGGAATTCCCGTCCTCGGTGTCACCCCCGGCGCCTCCGGGGAACTTCTCCAGCAACTGGTCGGCGCCCGGCTCCTGGAGAGCCGCCCCGCGCAGGGCGGCACCCGCTACCGGTTGCAGGAGCCGGTGCGCCTGTTCGCCCGGGAGCGCTGCCTGGCCGAGGACAGCGCCCAGGAGCGCGAACAGACCCTGGGGCGGGTGCTGAGCGCCGTGCTCGCGCTGGTGTTCACGGCACAGGAGCAGTTGTACGGCAAGTGCGAGACGCCGTACGGGGGTCCGGCGCCCACCGGGCCCGTCCCGGGGGACACGGTGCGGGAACTGGTCGCCGACCCCATCGAGTGGTTCGAGGGCGAACGGGAGACGCTCGCCGCCCTGGTGGCGCAGGCGGTGCGCGACGGGCAGGCCGAGCGGGCCTGGCTCCTGGTGGTGGGGACGGTTCCGTTCTATGAGACCCGTAACTACCTGGAGGACTGGCGGCGTACGGCCGAGTGCGCCCTGGAAGGCGCCCGGCGCGCGGGCCACATCCGCGGGGAAGGCACCATGCTCCGCTCCCTGGGGACGCTCGCCATCTACCGGCGGCGTTACGAGGAGGCGCGGGAGCGGCTGCTCGCCGCCCTGGAGCACCTGGAGCGGACCGACGACATCCAGGGCCGGGCCATCACCCGGCGCAACCTCGCCGTGTGCGCCCGCTTCCTCGGCGACCTCGCCGAAGGCGTGCGCTACTGCGAGGAGTCCCTGGTGCTGTTCCGGCAGGCCGGGGACTATTCCGGCCTCTCCCACGCGCTGGGCCTGCTCGCCCAGATGGCGATCGACCGGGGCAACCCCGAGCGTGGTGTGGAGCTGAGCAACCAGGCGATCGACGTCAGCTATGTCGCCGGGTCGCTGCGCAGCCGCACGCAGAATCTGTACCGGCTCGCCGAGGCGCTGCTCGGTACCGGCAGGTCGGCGCAGGCGGAGCGGGTCTGCCACGACGTGGTGGGCCTCACCCGCGGCCAGGGCGACCGGCTCGGCGAGGCGCATGGACTGTGCGCCCTGGGAGAGGCGCAGTGGCGGCAGAACGAGCCGCACAAGGCTCGCGCCGGCCTGCTGCGGGCGCTGCGTCTCGCCGAAGAGGTGGGCGACCGGTTCCTGCAGGCCCGGATCATCACCCACCTTGCCTGCGCCCAGGCGGTACGCGGCGCCGCCGGTGCGGGCGAGCCGCTGGACTGGGCCGAGGAGCAGTTCCGTACGTTCAAGGCGCCGGCCTGGGTGCGGCGCGTCGAACGGCTGCGCGAGGTCTTGGAGTCGCCCGACGCGGCGCGCCCCATGGAGGGATCGGCCCTGGCCCGCCTGCTCGCCGATTGCTGACCAGCGCTCACTTCTTCTGTACGTCTCACGTCCAGGGCAGGTCGTCCTGCGCCCTGCGGTCCTGCGCCGTGCCGGCGAGTGCGCCTGCGGTCGTACGGGGCTTACGCATGAAGGACTCCTCATCGTTCATGTTTCCGGAAACACGTTCCTGAATGCCCTGGGCGTATGTACCGCATTTTAAGAGCCGCCTCCTTTTGATGCGATTTCCCCGTCGTTTCGCGTACTCGAAATCGAGTCGATAACGCACGAAAAGTGCCTGCGGATAGGGTCCCGGAAATCCATTCACGGGGGAATTCGCGGGACGGAGACCGAGCTTGGGGAGACGCGCCGCCGCCCACCGCGCACTCACAGCCCCGCACCACACCCCCTGTCCATGGCGGGCGGCCGGCGCCGACCGCCCTCCAGCTCAAGGATGGTGACGGCCATGCGTGAGGCGGCCCCGATCGCTCGGAACGACGCGGTACAGGCCCTCTATTCGGCCATCGAGGAAGCGGCCGGGCTGCTGGAGGTGGAGTTCGCGCGTGAGGACGTGCTGCGCATCCTGAATCTGTACGGGGGCGATCTCACCCAGGCCCTGGTCGCGTTCCGGGTGGCGACCGGCGCGCGCCGCGCCGGTGAGCTGGACTGCCGGTTCTCGGTGCCGCTGGGCACCGACCCGTACGAACTGGCCGTTGGCAACGGGCTGCTGGAGCAGACGGAGCACCCCGTGGCCCGGCTGCTCGCGGATCTGCGCGAGCACTGCCCGGTCGATGGCTACGGAATCGACTTCGGTGTCGTCGGAGGGTTCAAGAAGATCTGGGTGGTGCTGCCCCGCACCGCCCTCCAGGAGGTCGGCACGCTCGCCGCCGTCCCGTCGATGCCGCGCAGCCTGGGCGAGAGCCTCGGCTTCATCGCCCGGCACGGCCTCGGCGACACCGTGGGCCTGCTCGGCATCGACTACCGCCACCGCACCGTCAACATCTACTTCGGCGAGCCGCCCGCCGGAGGCATCCCGCCCGCATCCGTACGGTCCATGCTCCGCGAAGTCGACCAGGCCGAGCCCAGCGAGCAGATGCTGCGCCTCGGCCGTCAGGCATTCGGCGTGTACGTGACCCTCAACTGGGACTCCCCGGCCATCGAGCGGATCTGCCTCGCCGTGGCGACGACGGACCCCGCCTCCCTGCCCGTCGAACTCGACGAGCGGATCGCCCTGTTCGTACGGCATGTGCGGCGCGCCGACCCGGCCACGAGGTTCGTCTACGCCGTCGCCTCCCAGCCCGACGGTGAGTACTACAAGCTCCAGTCCTACTACCGGTGGGGTCCCGGCGTGCCGGACATCATGCAGCTCCCCGAAGGCGCCCTCGCGGACCCGGTGTGACCCGACCCGACGATTCATTCCCCTTCTTCTCTCCTTCCGGAAGGACGCACCCTTGAGCACCGTAGAAGTCCCGGTCCTGGTCGTGGGCGGAGGCGGCTCCGGCCTGGCCGCCTCCGTCTTCCTGTCCGGCCACGGCGTCGAACACCTGCTGGTGGAGCGCCGCGCGGACACCTCGCGCCTGCCGAAGGCGCACTACATCAACCAGCGCACCATGGAGATCTTCCGCCAGTACGGCCTCGCGGACGACGTGGCCGGACCGGCC
>DATCWZ010000441.1:0-2319 GCA_036566065.1 Streptomyces sp.
GCGGACCGCGCCCCGCGGGCCGGCACTGCCCCAGTCCGCCCGGTCACCGGCGGCCCGCTGGCACCCTGACTGCCGCGAAGGCCCCGGCCGCTGGACTCTGCGTCCGGCGGCCGGGGCCCTTGTCCGTCCCGGGCGGGTTCAGCCCACCCAGCAGCGGGTCACGGTCGATGCCTCGACCTCGAAGTTGATCCGCCCGCCGCGGAATTCCATGGTGATGACCGTGCCCGGGGGCAGGGCCCTGACAGTGCTCCAGCCGCGCGCCCTGGCCTGCCGTTCGGCGGCTTCGACGCCGAGTCCGATGTACGAACCCGGGCTGTCGTCCGGCTGGGCGGGCGGAGTCGGTACGGATGTCATGTCTCCCACCGTAGGCCGCCGCGCACTCGCACGAAACCCGGACCGGCCACGATGCGCGATACATCCCCTCGTACCCCGGCTGTCACGCTTGTGTCACAGGATCCCTACATGTGGTCACCCCACATATCTTCCCGGAAACCGGCAGTTCGGAAGGGGCGGACCGGAATTCGCGCGGCCCGGGAAATGGCCTCCGGAACTACGACTGAACCGAATCGCCGAGCCGTCGCGCGGAGTTCTTCCGCCGCTGTACCGCGGGCGCGCCGCTGCGGCCGGGAATAGCCGCACCACCGGAATCCTCCGCGTCCTTATGCGGTACTTATATTTCCGGTGGACCACCCCGCACGCGCCTCTTCCGCTATCAGGTTCCGGGCGGTTCATATGCTTCTCGTCCCACGGACCAGGCCTGCGGCCTTGTAACGCAGCGCGTACCCTGCGTCCAGCACACCACTCCTGGCGCGCTGTACCGCCTCACTCAGCACGCTGTGCGAGCGGCCGGTCCCGCCGCGCGCGGCGAGCCCGGTGAACAGGCTCTCGTGGCGTTCCGCGATCATCGCCGGGTCGAACCGGGCCGATGCGGCCAGCGCCGCCCGTCCCATCCGGTGGCGCAGCCCGTCATCCCGGATCAGGGCCAGCAGGGCGGCGGAGACCGCGGCGGAGTCCCCGACCGGCACCAGCAGTCCGTCGGTGCCGTCGTCGATGATCTCGCCGGGCCCGTGCGGGCAGTCGGTGGCGACGGCCGGGAGCCCGCATCGCATCGCCTCGACGATGGTCATGCCGAAGGACTCACGGTCCGATGTGACGGCTGCGATCGAGCCCTTGGGCCACTCCGCCTCCATCGGGTCGGCCGGGCCCATCAGGAACACATGGCCGTCGAGGCCCAGTTCGCCGATGAGGCCGCGCAGGGCCTCTTCCTCGTTGCCGCTCGCGTCGCCGCCGCCGTAGATCCGCAGCCGCCAGTCGGGGCGGACGGCCACCACATCGGCGAACGCCCGCACCAGCACGTCATACCGCTTGACCCGGTGCAGCCGGCCCGCGGCGACGACCCACTTCAGGTCACCGCCCGCCGATGCGCCTCCCGGTGCCGGGACGCTGTTCGGGATGGCCTCGACCCGTACCCCGGGCAGCCGCAGCCGGGCCCGGTAGTCGCGGGCGTCGGCCTCCGTGACGGTGGTGACCGCGTCGAGGAGCCGGTATCGGTGCGCTATTTCCCTGCGCAGCCGGTAGCCGTGACTGTCCAGCGTGAGGTGCTCCTGGCCGATGCGGACGGGGCCGCGGGGCGCGTGCCTGCTGATGTGGACGTTGAGCCCCGGACGGGTGCCGATGACCACATCGGCGCTCAGCTTGCGCAGATGGTCCGCGATCCGGGCATCGGTGAGCCTGCTGTACTGCCGGTACCTCGTGTCGCCGCGTGGGAACGCCTTTGCGGGCCTGCCGTGTTCGACCGCGTCGCCCTCGTAGCCGGGGCTGCTCCTGCGTAAATCGACGAGGTGTCCCATCCGTACGCCGGCGGGCTCTCCCAGCGCCGGGGTGGTCCGGTGCCGGAAGACGGACACGATCTCGACATCGTGCTGTTCGGCCAGGGTCCGCGCCAGATTGAAGGTGGTACGGATCGTTCCCCCGATGCCGTACGCGTTGTGCAGCAGAAAAGAAATGTGCATGGCTGTGCCGTTCCCCCCGGTCTGCCGGCCCGTACCGGACCGGTGTACTTCTCGTCCCCGGCTCCCACACTATTCGTACAAGTGCCGCACAAGCTGGTCGCCTGTCGATCTGTCGACACTCCCGCGTTCTGTTGCCGTTCGACGCGTGACCCATGCCCGGGCTCGTCCGTTGTTCTGTCATGAGCCGGGAACCGCCCGGCCCCCGCACCGAGTCCGAGGAGCCACCCGTGCCGCGCATGCTCGACGTCAGCGAGGACGTACGCGCCGAGATCGGCGATGCCGAAGCCGACCGGCTGCTCGTCGGCGA
>DATCWZ010000692.1:0-4125 GCA_036566065.1 Streptomyces sp.
GGCCATACGCTCGTGGGGTGAGCAGCGAGACCGACAGAACAGCCATGCCCGGAGAAGCCGCGGCGTCCGAGCCGTCAGGGGAGCCGCTTCAGTACGACGACGGCTACGGCACCGAGATCGGCGTCGGGCCGCACCCGCTGCCCTGGCCGGCGGACGAGCGCTACGACCGTGAGTTGCTCGCCGAGGGCGACCGGCGCAATGTGGGCGACTCCTACCGGTACTGGACGCGGGAGGCGATCGTCGCCGATCTCGATATGCGGCGGCACGATTTCCATGTGGCGGTGGAGAACTGGGGCCACGACTTCAATATCGGTTCGGTGGTGCGTACCGCGAACGCCTTCCTCGCCAAGGAGGTGCACATCGTGGGGCGCAGGCGCTGGAACCGGCGGGGGGCGATGGTCACCGACCGCTACCAGCATGTGCGCCACCACCCCGACACGGCGGACCTGACCGCCTGGGCGGCGGCCGAAGGCCTGCCGATCATCGGGATCGACAATCTTCCCGGGTCGGTGCCGCTGGAGCGGACCGAGCTGCCGCGGCGGTGTGTGCTGCTCTTCGGGCAGGAGGGGCCGGGCCTGACGAAGGAGGCACGGGAGCACGCCTCGATGGTGTGCTCGATCGCGCAGTTCGGTTCGACCCGGTCGATCAACGCCGGTGCGGCGGCCGCCATCGCGATGCACGCCTGGGTGCAGCGGTACGCGGAGATCCCGGACCCCCCGGGCTGAGGCGCCCCGGGAGTCCGTGGGTTCTGTAGGTTCCGTGTGTCCGGACTACGCCTGGCGGCGGACCTCCACCACCCGGAAGCGGTTGGACACGAACGCGCCGTCGCACAGGGCCGCGTTCGCCGCCGGGTTGCCGCCCGAACCGTGGAAATCGGAGAACGCCGCCGTCTGGTTGACGTAGACCCCGCCGGTCAGGTTCAGCGAGAGCTGGGCGGACTCCTCGAAGCAGACGTCCTCGACCGCGCGTTCCACATCCGGGGACGTGGTGTAGGCGCCGACCGTCATCGCGCCCTTGTCCCGGATCGTGCGCCGCAGCAGTGCGACGCCGTCCTCTGTGGAGTCGACGGCGACCGCGAACGACACCGGGCCGAAGCACTCCGAGAGGTAGGCCGCCCCGTCGTCCGGCTTGGTGCCGTCCAGCTTGACGATGACCGGCGTACGGACCACGGCGTCGGGGAAGTCGGGGTTGGCCACGGCGCGCGAGGGCAGCGCGACGTCGTCCATCTGCGAAGCCGCCTCCAGGCGGGCCTTCACATCGGGGTTGACCAGCGCGCCGAGCAGCGCGTTGGCCCGGGCGTCGTCGCCGAGCAGGCCGTTGACCGCGGCCGCGACATCGGTGACCACGTCCTCGTACGACTTGGCGCCCGCGTCCGTCGTGATGCCGTCCCGGGGGATCAGCAGATTCTGCGGGGTGGTGCACATCTGGCCGCTGTACAGGGAGAGCGAGAAGGCCAGGTTGGCCAGCATGCCCCGGTAGTCGTCGGTGGAGTCGACGACGATCGTGTTGACGCCGGCCTTCTCCGTGTAGACCTGGGCCTGCCGGGCGTTGGTCTCCAGCCAGTCGCCGAAGGCGGTGGACCCCGTGTAGTCGATGATCTTGACTTCGGGCCGTACCGCCAGGGTCTTGGCGATGCCCTCGCCCGGCCGCTCGGCGGCGAGCGCGACCAGGTTCGGGTCGAAGCCCGCCTCGGCCAGCACCTCGCGTGCGATCCGCACCGTGAGCGCCAGCGGAAGCACCGCGCGGGGATGCGGCTTGACCAGCACCGGGTTGCCGGTGGCGAGCGACGCGAAGAGGCCGGGGTAGCCGTTCCACGTGGGGAAGGTGTTGCAGCCGATCAGCAGCGAGATGCCGCGGCCGGCGACCGTGTACGACTTGTGGAGCTGGAGCGGGTCGCGCTTGCCCTGGGGCTTGGTCCAGTCGGCGGTGCCCGGGGTGCGCATCTGCTCCTCGTACGCGTACGCCACCGCTTCGAGACCGCGGTCCTGGGCGTGCGGGCCGCCCGCCTGGAACGCCATCATGAACGCCTGCCCGCTGGTGTGCATCACCGCGTGGGCCAGCTCATGGGTGCGGGCGCTGATCCGGGACAGAATCTCCAGGCAGACCAGAGCCCTGGTCTCGGGCCCTGCGTTACGCCAGGCACCCATGCCCGCGCTCATCGCCGGAATGAGGACGTCCAGATCGGCGTGCGGATACTCCACACCGAGCTCCGGCCCGTACGGCGAGACCTCGCCGCCCGTCCAGCCGTCCGTACCCGGCTGGCCGAGATCAAGCCTGGTGTGCAGTACGGCGTCGAAGGCCGCCTTTCCCTCGGCCGCGCCGAGGCTGCCGGGGGCGCCGCCCTCGCCGTACGCCTTCGGGTGCTCCGGGTGCGGGGACCAGTAGGCGCGCGTACGGATCGCGTCGAGGGCCTGGTCGAGCGTCGGGCGGTGGGTCTCGGACAGATGCTTGGGGGAAAGCACGGCGGCCATGACGGACCAACTCCTCGTCGAGCTGGGCAGGGATGTGCGGACGGAGCTAGAGTAACCGAACGATCGGTCGGGACAAGAGGCCCCAGAAAACCTGTGGACAACTCATGGGGGAGGATCGCGGTCATGACCACGGCCAAGCGGGACACCTACACACCGGAGACCCTTCTCACTGTCGCCGTCCGGGTCTTCAACGAACGCGGCTACGACGGCACGTCGATGGAACATCTCTCCAAGGCTGCGGGCATCTCCAAGTCGTCCATCTACCACCATGTGGCGGGCAAGGAGGATCTGCTGCGCCGGGCGGTGAGCCGGGCGCTCGACGGGCTGTTCGGGATTCTGGACGAGCCGGGCGCGACCCGGGGGCGCGCGATCGTGCGGGTCGAGTACGTTACGCGCCGCACCGTCGAGGTGCTGATGTCGGAGCTGCCGTACGTCACGCTGCTGCTGCGGGTGCGCGGGAACACACAGACCGAGCGGTGGGCGCTGGAGCGGCGGCGCGAGTTCGACCTGCGGGTGTCCGAGCTGCTCAAGGCCGCCGTGGCGGACGGGGATCTGCGCGCCGATGTGGACATACGCATGGCGACGCGGCTGCTCTTCGGGATGGTGAACTCCCTGGTGGAGTGGTACCGCCCGCAGCCGGGCGGCTCCCTGGAGGCCGATCAGCTCGCCGATACGGTCGTCCAGCTCGCCTTCGAGGGAATGCGGGCCGGGCACTGAGTCGGCCGCGCGTCCGCCATCAGATGAGCTCGGTGGGGCGGTCCGGCCCCGGTCCGAGGTCCGTCTCCTCGAACACCAGTAGCGTGCGCGTGGACAGCACCTCGGGTATGGACTGGATCCTGGTCAGCACCAGTTCGCGCAGCGCCCGGTTGTCCGGGGTATGCACCAGCAGCAGTACGTCGAAGTCGCCGCTGACCAGCGCGATGTGCGTGGCCCCCGGCAGCGCCTGGAGCTGCTCGCGCACGGTGCGCCAGGAATTCTGCACGATCTTGAGCGTGATGTACGCCGAGGCGCCCTGCCCCGCCCGCTCCTGATTCACCCGGGCGCTGAAGCCGCGGATCACCCGGTCCTCCACGAGCCGGTTGATACGGGCGTACGCGTTGGCGCGCGAGACATGGACGCGCTCGGCCACCGCCCGGATGGACGCGCGGCCGTCCCTCTGCAGGATGCGGAGGATGGAGCGGTCGATGGCGTCGAGCGGCCGCGCGGGCGGGACCTGGCCGGGATCCTCGTCCCGGTCGGCCATTTGTTCAGACGCCATCTCCCCGTGCCTCCCTGTTGTGGACGACCTGTCTCCATCCCAGGCTGTGGAGAACCGTTTGTCCACAGGCTGGCAGTGCCTGTAGCCAAAATGCGCCATCGACCGAACAATCGGTAGGTGAGGCGCACCACGTCCGCGCCCCGCCGATTCCACTTGTCTCGCGACATCCCGCAGATTTCGACACCCCTCGATATATCCCGATGCCAGGAGGTGCTTGTCATGACGGTCCAAGAGCTGCCCGGCGCGGCCGCCCACCGGCCCACGCCCCCGGCCTGGAAGCCGCTCACCGACCCCGCGCCGCTGCTCCCGGACCCCGAGCCGTTCCGTGTGCTCGGTACGGACGCCGCGGCCGGTGCGGACCCGGAGCTGATGCTGCGGCTCTACGCCGAGCTGGTG
>DATCWZ010000708.1:0-13045 GCA_036566065.1 Streptomyces sp.
GACCGCCCAACTGGCGCTGCAGTACGGCGCGGACGACATGGACGGCTCGGTCGTCGAGTACAAGATCACGCATGACGCGGACCACTTCGGTACGCCGGACAAGCTGGGCCGCGAGGATCTGCTGGAGCTGATCCGGGACGCCGGCTTCCGGCCTGTCGAGCGCAACACCCGGTACGAGATCCTGCGCGAGTACCCCGGCCCCGACCCCGACCGGCGCGAGTCGCCGCAGCCGATGCGCGTCTGACGCGGCTGCGTCCCGCTTCACCCATGGCGCTTACATTCGAGGTCGATCCCGCCTCCTCCCGGCCCCTGCGGGACGGCATCACACCCGAAACACCCACCGGCTGATGCGGCACTGGATCGGCGTGTACACGGTGGTGGTTCACCCCCGCCACCAGGGCAAGGGCTTCGGGCGCGCGCTGATGGCCGCGACGGCCGAGGCGGCCCGCGCGCTCGACGTACCAGGGTCGCCGAGGGGGACGACCGCGACGACGTCATCATGCTGCTCCCCCTGAACTGATCGAAAACGGAACATGCTTCACTGGTCGGGCAGGACTGTGGACTGTCGTACGTAGAGAGAAGGCCAGCCGTGTCCGCTGCCAAGCCGAGTGCAACGATCCGGTACACCGCCATGCGCCTGAGCATCTTCGTCGCCTGCTTCGTCGTCGCCGCCGTCGCCGTCCACTTCGGGCTGCTGCCCGCAGGGCTCGGCGGGTCCAACGTCATCTGGGTCGTCCTGCTGGCCCTCGTCTTCTCGGCGCCCCTCAGCTACGCGCTGCTGCGCAAGCAGCGCGACGAGATGTCCGCCCAGATCGCCGGCAAGGTCAAGCGGGCGAAGGCGCGGCTGGACGCCAACCGCAGCCAGGAGGACGAGGCCACCCAGTGACGGGCGGCCTGATCCGCTCGCTGTCGCGCACCCGGTTGTAAGCGCCGCGTAAGCTTCCTCACACCTCGCTTCCGTTCGCCCTTTCCGCGCTACGCGGGCAAAACCCCAGGTCGGAGCCGTTTGCTCCGGGACCGGGGTTTTCTGCGTGGGTACGACGGCCCCGCGCGGCGGGCCCGTACGACACCTTCGTACCAAAGCGGAGCTTTGAGGTTCTCAAAGTTCAAGTGTTAACGTGTTCGGCATGAAGACAGCAGTGCGCCCCCGATTCGCACCGGGCATCCCGCTCGTGGCGCGCCTGCACGTCGACCTCTGCCGCTGTATGTCCGCGGCCTGTTGCCGCAACGTCTGAAACGGCATCATGCAGCGGCACCGCGCCTGACGCGGGCGCCGCACCCCCTTTTTCCCATCCCCCTTCGGACGCATCCCCGCACGGTCTGATCCGTGCGCCCCGGTGCGCCATGTCTGGAGTATGTCCGTGTCCGCCAATTCCGCGTCCCCCGTAACCGGTGAGCCGTCCGGTTCCGGTTTCCGTATACCGAGAGTCCCGTTCTGGGCGCAGATCCTCGCCGGTCTGGTGCTGGGTGTCCTGCTCGGCTGGCTCGCCCGCAGCCAGGAGATCGACTGGCTCTACGCCACGCTCGACCAGGTCGGCCACATCTTCGTACAACTGCTGAAGCTGGCCGTCGCGCCGCTCGTCTTCTTCGCGATCCTGGTGTCGATCACCAATCTGCGGAAGGTCAACAACGCCGCGAGGCTGGCCGGGCGCACCCTGCTCTGGTTCATGATCACGTCGTTGATCGCGGTCGTCATCGGACTGGTGATCGGCCTGCTCACCAACCCTGGAACCGGCACCGGCCTCACCCCGAAGGACGGCTCCAAGCCGGAGAAGGCGGGCTCCTGGCTCGACTTCCTGACCGGCATCATCCCGACGGACATCATCACGCCGTTCACCGAACTGAACGTCCTGCAGATCGTCTTCCTCGCCGCCGTCGCGGGTATCGCCGCGCTGAAGCTCGGCGACAAGGCCAAGCCCGTCCTCGCGGTCAGCGAGTCGGTCCTCGAACTCCTGCAGAAGGCCCTGTGGTGGGTCATCCTGCTGGCCCCGATCGGCACCGTCGGCCTCATCGGCTACGCGATCGCCGACTACGGCTGGGACCTGATCGGCAAGTACGCGACGTTCACCGCCGACGTCTACATCGGCTGCGCCCTGGTGCTGTTCGGCGTCTACCCGCTGCTCCTGGCGACGGTCGCCAAGGTCAGCCCGCTGCAGTTCTTCAAGGGCGCCTGGCCCGCCATCCAGCTCGCCTTCGTCTCGCGCTCGTCGGTCGGCACGATGCCCGTCACCCAGCAGGTCACCGAGCGGCTCGGGGTGCCGAGGGAATACGCGTCGTTCGCCGTCCCGTTCGGCGCCACCACCAAGATGGACGGCTGTGCCGCGGTCTACCCGGCCCTGTCGGCGATCTTCATCGCGCAGATCTTCGATGTCCCGCTGGGCATCGGTGACTATGTCCTGATCGCGTTCGTCTCGGTGGTCGGCGCGGCCGCCACCGCCGGCCTCACCGGCGCGGTGGTCATGCTGACGCTCACCCTGTCGACGCTGGGCCTCCCGCTGGAGGGCGTCGGCCTGCTGCTGGCCATCGACCCGATCCTGGACATGATGCGCACTGCCACGAATGTGGCCGGTCAGTCGGTGGTCCCGGTGATCGTCTCGGCCCGCGAGAAGATCCTCGACCGCGACGCCTACGACTCGGCCTCCGCGTCCCTGGTCGACGAGATCGAGGCGTACGGAGCGGAGCAGGCGCGGGTGCCCGTCGCCGCGTAGCGGCCTGAGCGCCCCCGGCCTGTCTTTGTCAGGGCCGGGGGCGTCTTGCTGCCGCCCCCAGGGTCGGTTACCGGCCATCCCGGCCGGGCTGCGCCCTTTCCGTACGACGGGAGGAATGCGGCGGCCGTAGTCTTGCCCCGGAGTAGCGGCAGCGGGGGTGGGGAGGAAGTCTGACGTGAGTTCTGCGAAGAGCAAACGGATGCCACGCGCCGTGCGTGAGCGGCAGATGATGGATGCCGCCGTGCAGACTTTTGGGCAGCGCGGATACCGGGCGGCGTCGATGGACGACATCGCCGAACTGGCCGGTGTGTCCAAACCGTTGGTTTATCTGTACCTCAATTCCAAGGAGGACCTGTTCACCGCCTGCATCCGCCGGGAAGCGAAAGCGCTGGTAAAGGCGGTGCAGGCCGAGATGGAGCCGGGGCTGGCGGCGGACCGGCAACTCTGGGCCGGGCTGCGGGCGTTCTTCCGGCACACCGCCGAGAACCCGGAGGGCTGGGCGGTGCTGCATCAGCAGGCGCGGACGGACGGGGAGCCGTTCGTCACCGAGGCCGATGTGCTGCGGGAGGAGATCGTTGCGTTTGTGACGGAACTGATCGGGACCGCGGCACGCGAGGCGCACCCTGACGGCGAGCTGCCCGACCGGGATGTGGCGGGGCTCGCGCAGGCGCTCGTGGGGGCGGCGGAGTCGCTCGCCCGGTGGGCGAACGACACACCGGGTGTATCGGCCAAGGAGGCGGCGGCAACGCTGATGGACTTCTCGTGGGCGGGGCTGGGGAACCTGATGAGCGGTCACCCCTGGCGGCCCCGGGTGCACGGCGCCTGAGGCCGCCTCAACTGCCCAGGAACACCGGGTTGGTCAGCGCGGCGAACGCCCCCGGGAGGCCCGGCGCCGGTGCCGGGTGCCGGACCTCGGCCCGCACGTAGGCGGCGTACGCCGGAGTGGTCCGCCACTCCACGGCGCCCGCCCCCGACTCGGGCAGCGCGGCGGTGAACAGCGTGCCCCCGTCCGTGACGAGGTGCGCCGTGCACCCCGGCGCACCGGCGACTTCCAGCCGTACGGTGACGGGGGCGTCCGCACCGGCCCCGAGCCGCTCGCCGATCCCGGCACGCTCACCGTGGGCGCTTCGGGCGCCGAACGAGAGGGTGACGGCGGACGACTCCGCGATGTACGACTGCCCGGTACGGATGCCCGCGGTGACCGCCTCCCGCGAGAGTCCGTCGGCCAGCACGACGGTCTGCGGCAGCCCCACGGTGTCCGGTTCGCGGTGCGCGTCGCTGCCGCCGATGGCGGGCAGCCAGGGCCGCGACGCGCGTACGGACGCGACGAGGGCATTGTCCCACTCGGCGAGCGCGGTCTCGTCGGCCGCGGTGTACGGGCCGTTCCACACCTCCACCGCGTCCGCGTCGGCGTACCCGAACTTCCAGCGGCAGCCGATGCAGGGCGCGTGCGGGTGCGCCGGCACGACCAGGCCGCCGGCCCGGCGTACGGCCTTGGCGTAGTGGCCGAAGCAGTGGTCGCGGGCCCGGTAGCGCCAGTCGATGAACGTGCCCGGTTCGGTGCCGAGGGCGACGAAGTGCCCGTTACGTGTGGTGACCTCTTCGCCCGTCAGGATGAGCAGATCATCGCCCCACAACCCCTGCCAGGCGCTATGGGCGGAGTGCGTGTTGTGGTCGCTGCTGTTGACGAAGTCGAGCCCGGCCGCCCGTGCGGCGGCCGCGATCCGGGCCGGGGTGCGTGTGCCGTCGGAGTGTACTGAGTGCAGATGGCAGTCGCCGCGGTACCAGGCCCTGCCCCGCCCCTTCGCGCGCTCCGGCGGATACACCGGCGCGCGGGTGGCAGGGGCGGCCCCGAAGCGCAGGGTGACCGTCACCTCGTACGGGAGCCCATCGGGCGCCACGGTGTAGGGCCCGAGGGCGATGTGCCAGGTTCCTGGCCTCACGGGTCCAGCGAGGTAGCCGGGCGTCGCCTCGTCGGCCCGGATGCGGAAGCCATTACGCGCCCCGCCGGACCACCCCCGGAACCCCCGCCCGCCCGGGTCCGTGCCGCGCTCGTCGAAGATCCCGATGTCGAGGGCGTTGCCCTGGGTGCCTGGGGGCACGGGCGGCTTCTCGTACGCGTACGAGACCGCGATCTCCCGTACGCCGCGCGGAACGTCGACGGGCAGATAGACGAGGTCGGGCGCCCCGGGCGGCAGGATGCCACGCACGGTGATGGTCCGGTCGTGCGCGGGGTCGGCGATGCGGCTCACGGGACCCCACGGTAGAGGCCGGGCCGGGAAAATTCGGGCGGCGATGTCGAGAACCCGTGTCCGGCTCCGTCCCAGGAGTGAACGCGGCCAGAATGGGCCGCCACCCGTACCGAGGAGCATTCCGATGGCCAAGTACCTGCTGCTGAAGCACTACCGCGGCGCCCCGGCCGCGGTCAACGACGTACCGATGGACCGCTGGAGCCCGGACGAGATCTCGGCGCACATGCGGTACATGAACGACTTCGCGGCCCGGCTGGAGAGGACCGGCGAGTTCGTCGACGGCCAGGCACTCGCCCCCGACGGGGTGTGGGTCCGGTACGACGGCGAGGGGCGCCCGCCGGTCACCGACGGGCCGTTCGCGGAGACCAAGGACCTCATCGCCGGCTGGATGATCATCGACGTGGACAGCTACGAGCGCGCCGTCGAACTGGCCGGGGAACTGTCCGCCGCCCCCGGAGCGGGCGGGCGGCCGATCCACGAGTGGCTGGAGGTGCGGCCCTTCCTGACCGCCTCGCCCACCATCACGGAGTGACAGCACCGATGGACGAGGCCGAGCTCAGGGGCCTCATCCCGGGCGTGCTCACCGTCCTCGTCCGCCGCGGAGCCGATTTCGCGGCGGCCGAGGACGCCGTACAGAACGCCCTCGTCGAAGCGCTCCGGGCCTGGGCGGCGGGGCCCCCGCGGGACCCGAAGGGCTGGCTGGTCACCGTCGCCTGGCGCAAGTTCCTCGACCAGGCCCGTTCGGACGCCGCCCGTGTTCGGCGGGAGGACCGCGCCGGCAAGGAACCGGCGCCCGGACCCGTACCCGCGGTCGACGACACACTCCGGCTCTACTTCTTGTGCGCCCACCCGTCGCTGACCCCCGCCTCGGCCGTCGCGCTCACGCTGCGCGCCGTCGGCGGGCTGACGACCCGGCAGATCGCCGAGGCGTATCTGGTGCCCGAAGCGACGATGGCGCAGCGCATCAGCCGGGCCAAACGCACCGTGTCCGGCGCGGAGGGGCGGTTCGACCGGCCCGGCGATGTCTCCACGGTGCTGCGGGTCCTCTATCTCGTATTCAACGAGGGCTATTCCGGTGACATCGACCTTGCCGCCGAGGCGATCCGGCTCACCCGGCAGCTCGCGGCCGTGATCGACCACCCGGAGGTGGCCGGGCTGCTCGCCCTCATGCTGCTTCACCACGCCCGGCGTGCCGCCAGGACCGCGCCCGACGGCAGCCTGGTGCCGCTCGCCGAGCAGGACCGCGGCCGGTGGGACACCGGGGCGATCGCCGAGGGTGTCGCGATCCTCCAAGCGGCCCTCGGCCGCGACCGGCTGGGGGAGTACCAGGCGCAGGCGGCCATCGCGGCGCTCCACGCCGACGCGCCCACCGCGGAGGAGACCGACTGGGTGCAGATTGTCGAGTGGTACGACGAACTCGTCCGCCTGACCGGCAGTCCGGTCGTCCGGCTCAACCGTGCGGTCGCTGTTGGCCGGGCGGACGGGCCGCGCGCCGGGCTGGCGGAACTCGCGGCGCTGGACGACTCGCTGCCGCGTTACGCGGCCGTGGCGGCGTACCTCCATGAGCTGGACGGCGACCTGGCGACGGCGGCACTGCTGTACGCAGAGGCGGCCCGCAAGGCCCCCGGCCTCGCCGAGCGCGACCACCTCACGCGCCAGGCCGCCCGGCTCAACTCCCGCCGTTCGCACTGAACTCTCGTACCCCGAAAACAAGCCGGATCCCCCGGAGGCCACCCCCGGAGCTCGGCTTCGCGCACCGCACGGCATACGTTGGGGCGGTCACCGGACGACAATGGAGGTGTCCTTCTCATGCGGATCGCCACGACGATCTTTTTCACCGATGAGACGATCACGCCGGTTCGGCTCGCGCGCGAGCTGGAGCAGCGGGGATTCGCCGGGTTGTACATGCCGGAGCACACACATATCCCGGTGAGCAGGGAGACTCCGTACCCCGCGGGCACCGAACTCCCGCGCGAGTACGGCCGGACCCTCGACCCGCTCGTCGCACTCGGCCAGGCGGCGGCGGTGACGGAGAACCTCATCCTCGGCACCGGCATCACGCTGATCATCGAGCACGACCCGATCGACCTGGCGAAGCGTATCGCCACGCTCGACCACCTCTCCAACGGCAGATTCACGCTGGGCGTCGGCTACGGCTGGAACGTGGAGGAGGCCGCGGACCACGGGGTCGAGTGGTCCACCCGCCGCGAGCTGACCCGCGACCGGATGGCCCTGATGCGGGCCCTGTGGGCGGAGGAACCGACGGCGTACGAGGGCAAGTTCGGCTCCGTAGAGGCGAGCCTGGCCTACCCGAAGCCGGTCCAGAAGGCCCGCGGCCCGGTGAACGGCCCGCGCACCCTGATCGGCGGCGGCAGCGGGCCGAAGCTGTTCTCCAGCATCGTGGAGTACGCGGACGGCTGGATGCCCCTGGGCGGCGGCGGCCTGGCGGAATCCCTGCCGCGCCTGCGCACGGCCTGGGAGGAGGCGGGCCGCGACCCGAAGCTCCTCCAGGTGGTCCCGTACGCGGTGGTGCCGAGCGAGGGCAAACTGGAACGTTTCGCGGACCTGGGCATCGAGGAGGTCGTCCTGCAGCTCCCGGCAGCCGGCGAGGCGGAAGTCCTGCGCGTACTGGACGGCTACGCGCCGTACGTGTAGGAGGACCGCGCGGGGGCCCGGGGCCGCATCGGCTCAGCCGATGCGGCCCACATGGATCACGACGACAGTGGTATTCCGGTCCTCAGGTTGTCCGGGAGTCCACAACATCGAGCGAGGTGTGGAGTGTGGGGGTCCGCGGCGCCTCGGGCGGGGACGGTTCGCTCATTTGCTGTACCAGGCTGGACAGTTCCGTCAGTGTGTCGATGCGCCAGTCCGCCGTCTCGATCACGTCCGGGTGGTCCGCCCACCAGTGGCCGTACGGGCCGCGCCGGATGTGGGCCGCGCGCATGCCCGCCGACCTGGCCGGAAACAGGTCGTTGGCCGGGTGGTCGCCGACGTACAGCGTGGCCCGGGGGTCGGCACCCGAGGCTTCCAGTACGTGTTCGAAGAAGGCCAGGTCCGGTTTGGCCACGCCCCACTCCTCCGAGGTGACCACCAGGTCCGCCGGAAGGTCCAGCGCGCGCAGCAGGTTTCCGGCGCGGGCCGTCCTGTTGCCCGCGATGACGACGCGGATGCCGAGGGCGCGTAGTTCGGCCAGGGCGGGGCGCACGTCGGGGTAGAGGTCGCGTTCGTCCAGGTACTCGCCGCGCCCGGCCGCCGCGCGGGCCCGGGCCGCCTCGGTGACGTCCATGCCGGGGCGCAGGACGCGCAGCGCGTCGGAGCAGTCGTGGCCCTGGACGACGGCGGCGCCGACGAGCGCGCTGACGGTGTGCGGCGGAACTCCGAGCCAGTCGGCCCAGGAGGCCCAGTAGCGGTCGTCGCGGATGAGTGTTTCGCCGATGTCGAAGACGATCGTTTCCATCACCAGGCCCAGACTACGGGGCATACGGGACATATCGGCCGAGGCGCCAGGGTCGTCCGGTAGGCCGAGTCGGGCGGAGGCCCTGGTCCGGGGCGTGCATCTCGCTCGTATGCTCGGTTCATGACCGATCCTCAGCGCGGACGCCCTACCTCCAACTCCATGCGGCGTGCCCTCAAGCGGGCGCGTGACGGTGTCGCTCTCGATGTGGGCGAGGCCGCGGTGCTGCTCCAGGCGCGCGGTGACGATCTCAAGGATCTCGCCGGTTCCGCCGCCCGGGTGCGGGACGCGGGCCTTGACGCCGCAGGCCGGCCGGGAGTGATCACGTACTCCCGCAAGGTCTTCATCCCGCTGACCCGGCTCTGCCGCGACAAGTGCCACTACTGCACCTTCGTCACCGTGCCGGGCAAGCTGCGGCGCGAGGGGCACGGGATGTTCCTGTCACCCGACGAGGTTCTCGACATCGCCCGAAAGGGTGCGGAACTGGGCTGCAAGGAGGCGCTGTTCACGCTCGGGGACCGGCCGGAGGACCGCTGGCCGGAGGCGCGGGAGTGGCTGGAGGCCGAGGGGTACGACTCCACGCTGGCGTACGTACGGGCCATGGCGATCCGGGTCCTTGAGGAGACGGGCCTGCTGCCCCACCTCAACCCGGGCGTCATGAGCTGGACCGACTTGCAGCGGCTGAAGCCGGTCGCCCCGTCCATGGGCATGATGCTGGAGACGACCGCGACCCGGCTGTGGTCCGAGCCCGGCGGCCCGCACTACGGCTCCCCGGACAAGGAACCGGCCGTGCGGCTGCGGGTGCTGGAGGACGCGGGGCGGTCCAACGTCCCGTTCACGACAGGCATCCTGATCGGCATCGGCGAGACGTACGAGGAGCGCGCCGACTCCCTGTTCGCGCTGCGCAGGACGGCCCGCGCCTATCACGGCATCCAGGAGGTCATCGTCCAGAACTTCCGGGCCAAGCCGGACACGGCGATGCGCGGAATGCCGGACGCGGAGCTGGAGGAACTGGCCGCCGCGATCGCCGTCGCCCGGCACATCCTGGGCCCCTCGGCCCGTATCCAGGCTCCGCCGAACCTCGTCGACGAGGAGTACGCCCTGCTCATCGGCGCGGGCATTGACGACTGGGGCGGCGTTTCGCCGCTGACCCCGGACCATGTGAACCCCGAGCGCCCCTGGCCGCACATCGAGGAACTGGCCGCCCGCACCGCGGAGTCCGGGTTCACCCTGCGGGAACGGCTCACCATCTACCCCGAGTTCATCCTGCGCGGCGAGCCGTGGCTCGACCCCCGCCTCCTGCCGCACGTCCGGGCGCTCGCCGACCCGGAGACCGGCATGGCGAAGGAGGACGCGATCCCGGTGGGGCTGCCCTGGCAGGAGCCCGACGAGGGCTTCAGCTCATCGGGCCGCACCGATCTGCACCGCACCATCGACACCGAGGGCCGCACCTCCGACCGGCGCGAGGACTTCGACGAGGTGTACGGGGACTGGGAGGCGCTCCGCGAGGCCGCCGCGCCCGGCATGGTCCCGGTCAGGATCGACGGCGATGTGCGCCAGGCGCTGAGCCAGGCCGCCGACGATCCGACGAAGCTCACCGACGAGCAGGCGCTCGTGCTGCTCCACGCGGACGGGGAGGCGCTGGACGAGCTGTGCCGTATCGCGGACACCCTGCGCCGCGATGTGGTCGGTGACGACGTCACGTACATCGTCACCAGGAACATCAACTTCACCAATGTCTGCTACACCGGCTGCCGTTTCTGCGCCTTCGCCCAGCGGCGTACGGACGCCGACGCGTACACCCTGTCCGTCGACCAGGTCGCCGACCGGGCCGCGCAGGCATGGGACCTGGGCGCGGTGGAGGTGTGCATGCAGGGCGGTATCCACCCCGACCTGCCGGGCACCGCGTACTTCGACCTCGCGCGGGCCGTGAAGGAACGCGTACCCGGCATGCATGTGCACGCCTTCTCGCCGATGGAGATCGTCAACGGCGCGACCCGTACCGGCATGTCGATCCGTGACTGGCTGATCGCCGCGAAGGAGGCCGGGCTCGGCTCGATCCCCGGCACCGCGGCCGAGATCCTGGACGACGAGGTCCGCTGGATCCTCACCAAGGGAAAGCTGCCGGCCGCCACCTGGATCGAGGTCGTCAGGACCGCTCACGAGGTGGGGCTGCGGTCCTCGTCGACCATGATGTACGGACATGTGGACCAGCCGCGCCACTGGCTGGGCCATCTGCGGACGCTCGCGAACCTTCAGCAGGAGACGGGCGGCTTCACCGAGTTCGTGACCCTGCCCTTCATCCACACCAACGCCCCCGTGTATCTGGCGGGAATCGCCCGGCCGGGCCCAACCGACCGCGACAACCGGGCGGTCACCGCCATGGCGCGGCTCCTGCTGCACCCGTACATCACCAACATCCAGACGAGCTGGGTCAAGCTCGGCACCCGGGGCGCGGCGGAGATGCTGCGCTCGGGCGCCAACGACCTGGGTGGCACGCTGATGGAGGAGACCATCTCGCGCATGGCGGGCTCCAGCTACGGCTCGTACCGCTCGATCCAGGACCTCGTCGCGATCGCCGAACTGGCGGGCCGGCCGGCGAAGCCCAGGACCACGCTGTACGGAGAGGTCCCGGAGGAGCGGCAGCGGGCGGCGGCCGCGTCGGACGGGCACCTGCCGGAGCTGCTGCCAGTGGTGCCGCACTGAGGCGACTTCCCGGGCGCCGCATACAGTCGTACCCGGAGGCGGGCGGGGAAGGGGCGCGGTGAGTACAGGAACCACAGCCGTCTGGGGCCGTGCCGAGCAGCAGGACTTCCGCAGCCGGGTTCGCGGTGCCCTGCTGGGCTGCGCCATCGGTGACGCGCTGGGGGCGGGGGTCGCCGGGCTCACCCTGGAGGAGATCCGTGCGGCCCACGGCGTCGAGGCGGTCGCCGACTACGTCCCAGTGCACGGCCGACGCGGCACCGTCACGGCGGTCACCCAGCTCAGCCTCTTCACCGTCGACGGGCTGATCCGCGCCCAGGTCCGCCGCGACACCGGCGCCTGGCACCCGCCCACCGATGTGTACCGCGCCCATCTGCGGTGGGCCGCGACGCAGACCAACTGGGGCCCGGACGAGCGCCGCAAGGACGACGGCTGGCTGGCCCGGCAGGAGTGGCTGTACAACCGCCGCGCCCCCAGCCGCACCTGCCTCGTCGGCTTCGGCGACGCCACGATGGGGACCCTCGCCCTGCCCAAGAACCCCTCGGCTCGGGACTCGGCGGCGATGACCCGCTCCGCGCCCTTCGGGCTGCTCGTGGGCTGGGAGCCGCGACTGGTGCTCCAGTTGGCCGTCGAGTGTGCCGCCCACACCCACGGTCATGCCGCCGCCCAGCTCTCGGCGGGGGCGCTGGCCGTTCTGGTGCACGGGCTCGCCCGCGGCGACACCCTGGACGGGGCCGTCCAGAGCACCCTCGCCCTGCTCGCCGAGCGCCCCGGCCATGAACCCGTCAGCGAGGCGTTGCGGCGGGCGCTGGGTTCCGTACGGCAGGGGATTCCCGGCCCAGCGCTCATCGAGGCGCTCGGTGTCACTGACTCCGCCGAGGAGGTGCTGGCGGTGGCGCTGTACTGCGCGCTGGTCGGCGAGGATGTCCGGCACGGCCTACGGCTCGCGGTGAACCACTCGGGCCCCTCGGCGGCCACGGGCGCGGTCTGCGGGGCGCTGCTGGGCGCGCTGCACGGGGAGACGGCTCTGCCGCCGGACTGGCTGGCGGAGCTGGAGGGGCGGGCCACCGTCCTGGAACTCGCCGATGACTTCGCGATGGAGATGACCCAGGGCCCGGCCCTGCACAGTTCCACGGCCGCCGCTCCGGGCTGGCTGGCCCGCTACCCGCGGGGATATGAGGAGGGCGGCCGGCCCGCGTACTCGCCCTCGGCAGCGACCAGGTTACGAAGGATGTGACGCCGCGATGTGCCCGACGGCCACCATGGCATCTTGCCGCCGGCCGGGAGCGGGCAGAGCCGAGCCCCCTCGGCCAGGACGGCGGACCAGTCGAGAGGGCTCCAGTCAGTGGTGCGTACGGCCGACGAGCGTGCCGGTGCCGGTCAGGCGTCGATGACGCCTGCTGCGACATCGCGCACGAACGCGGTCCACGCACCGGGCACAAACGT
The DNA here is from genome assembly GCA_036566065.1 of Streptomyces sp. Lineage (GTDB taxonomy): Bacteria > Actinomycetota > Actinomycetes > Streptomycetales > Streptomycetaceae > Streptomyces. Next base: position 12,564 of record DATCWZ010000708.1, read on the forward strand.
GATCGAAGGGCCCTCGGGCGCCTTCGAGTCACGCACCGCGATGGCCTGCATGACGGGCGACTTGACTTCGACGCAGGCGCCGTTCCCGCCGGAGTACGACGACTTTGTCCACTTTTCGGTAGCACCCTGAAGAATTGCCATGTTCACTCCGGTTCAGAGAGTCGCTGCTGCTGTTGTGATCGACGCTACCCGTCAACATCGCGTCGCGAAGGGGCCGTTCACTCGACCGGATGGCATATTCCATGTGACTCTTCCGCTGTGGGGTGAGGGCGTGTACCCTCCGCCCTCACCCCACAGGCCCCACTGCAATACCCGCAAAACAGGCGTTCAGCGGGTGTAGACCTTGGCGATCTCTTCGATGAATTGGCGGGTCTGTTCCACATTCAGCGCCTGAGCCCGCAGATGCTCGTACATGACACTGTATCGCTGCACATCATGCGCTTTCTCCAGATAGAGATCGCTGGTGACGCCTTCGATGTAGA
>DATCWZ010000070.1:0-2635 GCA_036566065.1 Streptomyces sp.
AGCCAGTTGGCGGCGGGGCCCGACGCGGCGTCCTGGGCGAGCAGCAACTGCACGGTGTCGCCGTCGCTCAGCACCGTACTGAGCGTGGCGAGGCGGCCGTTGACGCGGGCCCCGATGCAGCGGTGCGCCCCGTCCCCGTACTGCGCGTACGCCGCGTCCACACAGCTCGCCCCGGCGGGCAGACCGAGGGTCCCGCCGTCGGTGCGGAAGACGGTGATCTCCCGGTCCTGGGCGAGGTCGGCGCGCAACGTGGTCCAGAAGGTGTCCGGGTCGGTGGCGGATTCCTGCCAGTCCAGCAGCCGGGAGAGCCAGCCGGGCCTGGTCGGGTCGGCGCGCTCGCCCTCCGCCGGTTCCGCGTGGGCGTGGTCATGCGCGTACGGATTGCCGAGCGCGACGACACCCGCCTCGGCGACCTTGTGCATCTGGTGCGTACGGATGAGGATCTCGGCGACCGCCCCGTCAGGGCCGACAACCGCGGTGTGCAGCGACTGGTACAGGTTGAACTTCGGGGCCGCGATGAAGTCCTTGAACTCCGAGATCACCGGCGTGAAGCAGGTGTGCAGCTCACCCAGGACCGCGTAGCAGTCGGCGTCCTCACCGACCAGCACGAGCAGCCGCCCGAAGTCGGTGCCGCGCAGTTCGCCGCGTTTGATCCTGGCGCGGTGTACGGAGACGAAGTGCCGCGGTCTGATGAGCACTTCGGAGGTGATACCGGCGTCCCGCAGGACCGCCTGGACGCTTTCGGCGATCTCCGCCAGCGAGTCCTGGCCGGGGGCCGACGCCGCGATGAGCGCCCGTGTGTACGCGTACTCCTCGGGGTGGAGGATCGCGAACACCAGGTCCTCCAGCTCGGTCTTCAGCGCCTGCACGCCGAGGCGTTCGGCGATGGGGATGAGCACATCGCGGGTGACCTTGGCGATCCTGGCCTGTTTCTCGGGGCGCATCACACTGAGGGTGCGCATATTGTGCAGCCGGTCGGCCAGCTTGATCGACATGACCCGGACATCGTTGCCGGTGGCGACGAGCATCTTGCGGAACGTCTCGGGCTCGGCGGCCGCCCCGTAGTCGACCTTCTCGAGTTTGGTGACGCCGTCGACGAGATAGCGGACCTCCTCGCCGAACGCCTCCCCCACCTGTTCGAGAGTCACCTCGGTGTCCTCGACCGTGTCGTGGAGGAGAGCGGCGGTCAGGGTGGTGGTCTCAGCGCCGAGTTCGGCGAGGATCAGGGTCACGGCGAGCGGATGTGTGATGTACGGCTCACCGCTCTTGCGCATCTGGCCGCGGTGCGAGGTCTCCGCCAGCAGGTAGGCCCTGCGCAGAATCGTGAGGTCGGCGTCCGGGTAGTGGGCGCGATGCGCCTCCGCCACATGGCTGATCGCGTCCGGCAGCCGGTCCCGGGACACCGGTCCGAGCAGCGCCACACGGCCGAGTCTGCGCAGGTCGATGCGGGGGCGGCTCCGCTTGCGAAGGGGAGCACCTGGATTGGTGGCCTCTGCACTCATGAGCACCTCCGGCGACGTCGGCCGGCGGTGGGGAGACGCTGGATGCGCCTCCGGGCCGGTGCTTGATGTTACCGACCCCGCCGCGTGGGGCAGTCCACCTCTCGCCCGGCGTGAAACGGATCACCCATTCGAGCGAAGATCTAACCGGTCACCGTTTCGAGCCATTCCGGGTCGATCGTGCCTTCGGCGACGATCACCGCAGGGCCCGTCATATCGATGCCGCCGTGCGGGTGTTCGGTGATGGCCAGGGTGCCGCCGGGCAGGTCCACGGTGTACGTGACGGGGGCGCCGGTCCTCGCCGGGTCGGCCCCGTCCCTGCGGGCCGCCGCGACGGCCACGGCGCACGCACCCGTACCGCAGGAGCGTGTCTCGCCCGAGCCTCGCTCATGGACGCGCATCGCGACGTGGCGCGGGCCCCTGTCGGCCACGAACTCGATGTTGACGCCTTCCGGGTACACGCCCGCGGGGACGAAACCCGGCGCGGACAGCAGGTCCCCGGCGTGTTCAAGGTCGTCGACGAACGCGACGGCGTGCGGGTTGCCCACGTTCACATTGCGGGCCTCCCAGCTACGGCCGCCGACGGTGACCGTGACGCTCTCGGCGGGGAGGGCGGCGGAGCCCATGGAGACCGTGATGTCGCCGTCCTTGGCGATGTGCACCTGCTTGACGCCGCCCCGGGTCGCGACGGCCAGATCGCCTTCCGCGACGAGTCCGGCGCGCTGCAGATAGCGGGCGAAGACCCGCGCCCCGTTGCCGCACATTTCGGCGACCGAGCCGTCGGCGTTGCGGTAGTCCATGAACCATTCGGCCTCGGCCGCCATGTCCCGCGCCTCGGGATGCGCGGCGGACCGTACGACATGGAGCACACCGTCACCGCCGATCCCGGCCCGGCGGTCACAGATCCTGGCGACGGCGGTGCCGGTCAGGACGAGGGCGTTGTCCGGGTCGGGCACGATCACGAAATCGTTCTCGGTGCCGTGTCCCTTGAGGAAGGTGATCCGCGAAGTGCTCACCCGACCACTGTACGAGAAGGCGCGCGCCCCCTCTCGTACACCGCCTCAGCGGAGCCGGGCCACGCGTCCCACGGCCAGCGCGACCACCACGGCGCCCACCGCGACGTACAGCGCGATGAC
>DATCWZ010000315.1:0-8669 GCA_036566065.1 Streptomyces sp.
TGGGTGACCGCCGAGTACTCGATGTTGCCGGGCGCGTCGGCCGAGCGGATCCGGCGAGAGGTCAAGGACGGCAAGCCGTCGGGTCGCACCCAGGAGATCCAGCGCCTCATCGGCCGCTCCCTGCGCGCGGTGATCGACTACAAGGCGCTCGGCGAGACCACCATCGTCCTGGACTGCGACGTCCTCCAGGCCGACGGCGGCACCCGCACCGCCGCGATCACCGGCGCCTATGTCGCCCTCGCCGACGCCATCGACTGGGCCAAGACGAAGAAGATCGTCAAGCCCGGCCGCACCCCCCTCACCGGCACCGTCTCGGCCGTCAGTGTCGGCATTGTCGGCGGCATCCCGCTCCTCGACCTCTGTTACGAGGAGGACGTGCGCGCCGAGACCGACATGAACGTCATCTGCACCGGCGACGGCCGCTTCGTCGAGATCCAGGGCACCGCCGAGGCCCAGCCCTTCGACCGCGCCGAGCTCAACACCCTCCTCGACCTCGCCACCGCGGGCTGCGCCGACCTGACGGCCTTCCAGAAAAACGCGCTCGCCCGTACGCTCGACAGGTAAAGGCGCGTAAAGAAGCAACCAAGCGCGCGCCATGCAGCGTCGTTACGCATACGGGTGCACGGGTCGAACCGTGCGCCCGTCCACGTACCGACCCCTGGGGAGGGACCGCACCATGGCCTCGCGCCGCCACCGCCGTACCGCACTTGCTTGTGCAGCCACCCTGTTGACCGTCACCGCCGCAGCCGGCTGCGGGGCCGTGGACAAGGCCCTGGACTGCGTCCGTACGGCTGACGCCATCGCCACCAGCGTCGACAACCTCCAGCAGGCCGTGTCCAACGCGGGCGACCCGACCCAGGCATCCGAGTCCCTCGACCAGATCGACAAGGAACTCGCCAAGCTCGACGACACCACGGACAACGCGGACCTCGGCAAGGCCGTCGACGACCTGAAGGCGGGCGTCACCAATGTCCGCGCCTCCATCGACAAGGGCGACACCACCCCCGACATCAGCCCGGTCACCGACGCGGCCACCGAAATCGGCAAGGTCTGCACTCCCTGATAATCAGGTCATGACGCGCCTGATCCTCGCCACCCGCAACGCCGGGAAAATCACCGAACTCCACGCCATCCTCGCCGACGCGGGCCTGCCCCACGACCTGGTCGGCGCGGACGCGTACCCCGACCTCCCCGACGTCAAGGAAACCGGCGTCACCTTCGCCGCGAACGCCCTGCTGAAGGCCCACGCCCTGGCCCGCGCCACCGGTCATCCCGCCATCGCGGACGACTCCGGCCTCTGCGTCGACATCCTGGGCGGCGCCCCCGGCATCCTCTCGGCCCGCTGGTCCGGCACCCACGGCGACGACAAGGCCAACCTGGACCTGCTCCTGGCCCAGCTCGCCGACATCGACACCCCCCACCGCGGCGCCCACTTCACCTGCGCCGCAGCCCTGGCCCTCCCCGACGGTACGGAACGCGTGGTCGAGGGCCGCCTGACCGGCACCCTGCGCCACACCCCCGCCGGCACGAACGGCTTCGGCTACGACCCGATCCTCCAGCCGACCGGCTCCACCCGCACCTGCGCGGAACTGACCCCGGCGGAAAAGAACGCGATCAGCCACCGAGGCAAAGCCTTCCGAGCCCTGCTCCCCGCCCTCCGCGAGCTGGTCGGTTAGCCGGTCAGCGCACTGATGCCTGGCCCTCCGAGCGGAGGACCAGGCATCAGTGACAGGTGCGCCCGGTCGGATTCGAACCGACAAAACACGACCACCTAAAGATCGCCGCTCGAGCCAGTTGGCGTACGGGCGCAGTACATGAGCAGCCTACTGCTCCCTGGGGGAGCCGGTGGACATTATCCGCTCAAAGCGCCGGGGCCGGTCAGATGTGGAGGTCCTTGATGATCTTGGCGACGTGGCCGGTTGCCTTGACGTTGTAGAACGCCTGCGCGATCTTGCCCTCTTCGTCGACGACGACGGTGGACCGGATGACGCCCGTCACCACTTTGCCGTAAAGCTTCTTCTCGCCGTAGGCGCCGTACGCCTGAAGGGTCTCCTTGGAGGGGTCGCCGACCAGGGTGACCTTGAGGTTCTCCTTCTCGCGGAACTTCGCGAGCTTCTCCGGCTTGTCGGGGGACACGCCGATGACGTCGTATCCGGCGGCGGCCAGCACGTCGAGGTTGTCGGTGAAGTCGCATGCCTCCTTGGTGCAGCCTGGAGTGAGGGCAGCGGGGTAGAAGTACACGATGACCTTGCGGCCCTTGTGGTCGGCGAGCGATACGTCGTTGCCGTCGGCGTCCGGAAGGGTGAAGGCGGGGGCGGTGTCGCCGGCCTGGAGTCGTTCGCTCATGGTTCTCCTCGAATGGCGCGCGGGCTGTTCGGGACCGAGCGTATAGGGGGTGCCGCCGGGTGTACCGGCGGTAGAGCTGACAGACTGTCGATGAAGGTTTACCCCGACGACGACCACGGAGGCGGCGCAGTGTCGGATATGAGGACCCCTGCGCAGATCGAGGCGGACATCATCAGCAGGCGTGCGCAGCTTGCGGAAGTGCTGGATGAGATCGGGGTGCGGGTGCACCCGAAGACGGTCATCGGTGATGCGAGGGCCAAGGTTGTCGCGACGATGGACCGTACGGCCGGGCGGGCTTTCGTCGCCGTGAACCGGTCGGTGTCCGATGTGAAGGCGCGGTTCGTGGCGGAGGACGGCTCGCCGCGGATGGGCCGGGTGATTCCGGTGGCGCTGGTGGTGGTGGGCGCGGTGGCGCTGCTCGCGGCGTCGATGCGGGGCAGGAAGCGCTGAGGTGCGGCCCGGCCTCTGTGCGCGGGGCCCCGGAGAGGAACGGAGCGGGCCGGGACAGGTAGGTTTTCGGGCGTGAGCAACAACACCGACGACAAGCTGCCCATCCGTATGCTGCACGACCGGGTGCTGGTCCGGTCCGATTCACCCGAGGGTGAGCGGCGTTCGGGCGGCGGCATTCTGATTCCGGCGACGGCCGCGGTCGGCCGGCGCCTCGCGTGGGCCGCGGTGGTGGCCGTGGGCCAGAGTGTGCGGACGGTGGAGCCGGGGGACCGGGTGCTGTACGACCCGGAGGACCGCGCCGAGGTCGAGGTGCGGGGCGTGGGGTACGTACTGATGCGCGAGCGGGATCTCCATGCGGTGGCCGCGGACCGGTTCGAGGGGTCGGTGGATTCGACCGGGCTGTATCTGTAGTTCATCCCGGTTCCGGGCTGTCGGGGGTCTCGCCCGGGGTGGGGCCTGGCTGCCAGGCCGGGTCCGGGATGCCGTCGTCCGGGATGCCGCCGTACGACGTGTCGTCCGACGTGTCGCCCGAGGGGTCGTCGGAGGGGTCGTCCGATTCATCGGGGATGGGGTTCCCGCTCTCGTCGACAGGAGACGCGGACTCCTCAGAGCCCTTCGGGACGTTGAGGTCGAAGTCCTTGACGGCACTCGATTCCAGCGCGACCGCCGTGTAGGCGGCCCACGTCTCGGCGGGTGCGCCGCCTCCGTTGATACGGCCGAGGCCGAGCGCCCCGTACAGCGGTGTCTGCTCGCCGGTGTCGGGGTTCTGGCCCATCACGGCGACGACGGTCGCGAGGTCGGGCGTGTATCCGGCGAACCAGGCGGCCCTGTCGTCCTCGGCGGTCCCCGTCTTGCCCGCGGCGGGCCGGTTCACGGCCTGGGCGGCGGTGGCGGTGCCGCCTTCGACGACGCCCTGGAGGACGGACGTGGTGGTGTCGGCGGCCTCGCGGCTGATGGCCTGCTCGGTGGACCTCGCGGGCAGGGCGAGGTCGGTGCCGTTCTTGCTGATCCTGCTGACGAGGACGTGCGCCCGGTGCCTGCCGTGGTTCGCGAGGGTCGCGTACGCCTCGGTCATGTCCAGGACGCTGGCGGTGGCCGGGCCCAGCGCGATGGAGGGGGACGCGGTGAGGTCGGGGGTGCCCGCCGGGATGCCGAGCCGGATCGCGGTGCTCTTGACCAGGCCGGGACCGGTGTCCTGGGCCAATTGGGCGTACACCGCGTTGACAGACTTGTCAGTGGCCTCGCGTACGGTGATGTGTCCGTAGCTGCGGTTGTCCTCGTTGGCGGGTGCGTAGGGAGTGGTGCTGTCGAAGCCCTCGACGGTGCGTCTGTTGGTGCCGTCGTAGCGGGTGTTGGGGGTGATGGTCTTGCCGTCCTGGGTGACCGCGTTGTTGTCGAGCGCGGCGGCCAGGACGAACGGCTTGAACGTGGAGCCGACCTGGTAGTCGCGGCGGGTCGCGTTGTTGACGTACTGGCGCGTGTAGTCGATTCCGCCGTACAGCGCGAGGACGCGCCCGGTGGCGGGGTCGATGGACGCCGCGCCGACGCGGACGTCGCGGTCGGCCTTGCGGTCGTCGCTCGTCCTGGACAGCACGTTGTTCTGGACGGCTTTGACGAGCGCGTCCTGCTTGCGCTTGTCCAGGGTCGTGGTGATGCGGTAGCCGCCGGTGGCCAGGGTGCTCTCGTCGATGATGTTGTGGAGGCCGAGGTAGTCCCCGATGGCATGGACGAGGTAGCCGCGCTGGCCGGAGAGCGCGTTGGCCGGTTTGGCCTCGCCGGGGACGGGGAAGCGCATGGCGTCGCGCCGGGCGGCGTCGAGCCAGCCCTCCTTGACCATCCCGTTGAGTACGTAGTGCCAGCGGGCGACGGCCGCGGACTTGTTCTCGGGCCGGACGACGACGTCGTACGCGCTGGGGGCATTCAGCAGCGAGGCGAGGTAGGCGCCTTCGCCGGTGTCCAGGTCGGTGACGTTCTTTCCGTAGTACGCCTGGGCCGCGGCCTGGATTCCGTAGGCGTTGCGGCCGAAGTAGCTGGTGTTGAGGTAGCCCTCGAAGATCTCGTCCTTGGTTGTCTGCCGGTCGAGCTTGACCGAGATGATGAGCTCCTTGGCCTTGCGGACGAAGGTCTGTTCCTGGCCGAGGTAGTAGTTCTTGACGTACTGCTGGGTGATGGTGGAGCCGCCCTGCTTGCCCTTGCCGGTGACGGTGTTCCAGCCGGCCCGGAACATGGCTTTGATGTCGACGGCGTGTTCGGAGTAGAAGTCGCGGTCCTCGGCGGCGAGCACGGCGTGCTGGACGGTACGGGGGATCTGGGCGAGGGACACCTTCTCGCGGTTGATCTCGCCGTCGCGGGCGATGACGCTGCCGTCCTTGTAGAGGTAGACGTTGGCCTGGGCGTTGGCGGCGGCGTTGGCGGACGGGATGTCGATGAGCTGGTATCCGGCGATGAGGGCGCCGGTGACCAGGAGGACGAACAGCAGGAACGCGCCGAGGGTCATGCGCCAGGTGGGCACGGCCCTGCGCCACCCGGTGCGCTTGCGCCGCTTGCGCCGCCGCTTCGTACGCCGTCCGGGCTTGACCGCGCGGTCCGCGCCGCCGTCCGCTGAGCTTTCCGCAGCCGCAGCGGGTGAGGGGCCGTCCGGAGCCGGGCTCTGCAGGTCCTCCCCGGATACGGACTCGGAGTTGCCCCGGTCAGGGCCGGTGCCAGGCGGCTGTGGCTCGTGGCTCATGGCTGTGGGAACTCCTCGGCTGCGGTGGGTCCTCCCATAGTGCCCGTTTCATCGGTATAACTACCGTATTTTCCTCCGAAAAGCGGTCGCGGCGACTGCCCCGCAAGGACTAATGTCAGTGGCTTTGGTGCCGACGGGGGAGGCAGCCGGTGCGGCTCTACGCGGTGGTCGCGGCCGGTGGCTTCCGGCGTCACGCCACCTACCGGATGGCGACGGCGGCGGGGGTGTTCACCAACACCGTCTTCGGCTACATCCTGGCGTACACCTATACGGCACTGTGGAACGAGCGCCCGCACCTCGGCGGCTACGACACCTCCCAGGCCCTGACGTACGTATGGCTCGGGCAGGCGCTGCTGATGACCTGCGCCATGATGGGCGGCGGTTTCGAGGACGAGCTGATGGAGCGGATCCGCACCGGTGACATCGCGGTCGATCTCTACCGGCCCGCTGACCTCCAGATGTGGTGGCTGGCAGGAGACCTGGGCCGGGCGGCGTTCCATCTCCTGGGGCGCGGAATCGTGCCGATGGTGCTGGGCGCGTTCGCGTTCGATCTGGCGCTGCCCGGTTCACCGTGGACCTGGCTGGCGTTCCTGGTGTCGGTGACGCTGGGGGTGGTGGTCAGTTTCGCGGTGCGTTTTCTGGTCGCGCTGTCCGCGTTCTGGCTGATGGACGGGGCGGGCGCGATGCAGATCACCTCGCTGGCGGGGCTGTTCTTCTCCGGGATGCTGCTGCCGCTGAACCTGTTCCCGGGGGCGCTGGGGGAGGTGGCGCGGGCGTTGCCGTGGTCGTCGCTGCTCCAGGTGCCGGCCGATGTGTTCCTCGGTACGTACACGGGGTGGGGCCTGGCGAGGGCGTACGCCTTCCAGGGCGGCTGGGCGGTGACGCTGCTGCTCGCGGGGCGGCTGCTGCAGTCGGTGGCGACCAGGAGGGTGGTGGTCCAGGGTGGCTGAGACTGAGACCCGGACCGAGCGGGTGATGCACGGGATCGAGTTCGCCGACCGGTCGCCGCTGGTCGAAGGAGTCCGGGCGTACGGGCTGATCGTGGGGATGTGGCTGCGCTCGGCGATGGCGTACCGCGCGTCGTTCGTGATGACGACGGTCGGGAACTTCGTGGCGACCGGCTTCGACTTCGTCGCCATCATGCTGATGTTCTCGCACGTCGACGCGCTGGGCGGCTATTCGCTGGGGGAGATCGCGTTGCTGTACGGGACATCGGCGACCGCGTTCGGGCTGGCCGATCTGCTGCTGGGGTCGATGGACCGCCTGGGCAGACGGGTGCGGGACGGCACGCTGGACACGCTGCTGGTGCGGCCGGTTCCGGTGCTGGCCCAGGTGGCGGCGGACCGGTTCGCGGCGCGCAGGCTGGGGCGGATCACCCAGGGGCTGCTGGTCCTCGGCTACGCGCTGGGGACGCTTGACATCGCGTGGACGCCGCTGAAGGTGGTGATGCTGCCGCTGATGGTGCTGAGCGGGGCGGCGATCTTCGGGGCGGTGTTCGTGGCCGGGGCGGCGTTCCAGTTCCTCGCGCAGGACGCGTCGGAGGTGCAGAACTCCTTCACGTACGGGGGCACGACGCTGCTCCAGTATCCGCCGTCGATCTTCGCGAAGGACCTGGTGCGCGGGGTGACGTTCGTGGTGCCGCTGGCTTTCGTGAGCTGGCTGCCCGCGCTGTATGTGCTGGGCCGGGAGTTCCCGTTGGGGCTGCCGGACCAGGTCGCGTTCCTGCCGCCGGTCGTGGCGGGCGGGTGCTGGGTGCTGGCCGGCCTGGCGTGGCGGGCGGGGCTGCGCGCGTACCGGAGTACGGGAAGCTGAGGGAGGGGCGGTGGACATGGACAGCACGGACTTCATCGAGCTCGACGGTGTCGAGAAGGTTTTCGACGTACGGCGCAGGGTGGGCCTCATGCGCCGGGAGCGGCAGCGGGTACGGGCGGTCGACGGCATCAGTTTCCGGGTGGCGCGCGGTGAGATGGTCGGCTACATCGGGCCGAACGGCGCCGGCAAGTCGACCACGATCAAGATGCTCACGGGCATCCTCACCCCGAGCGGCGGCAGGCTGCGGGTCGCGGGTATCGATCCCTCCCGTGAGCGTACGAGGCTGGCGCACCGTATCGGGGTGGTGTTCGGGCAGCGTACGACGTTGTGGTGGGACCTGCCGCTGCGGGACTCGTACCGGCTGATGCACCGGATGTACCGCATCCCGGACGACCGCTACCGGGAGAACCTGGACCGTTGCGTCGAACTCCTCGATCTGGGTGAGCTGTTGGACGTACCGGTACGGCAGTTGTCGCTGGGGCAGCGGATGCGCGGTGATATCGCGGCGGCGCTGCTGCACGATCCGGACGTGCTGTATCTGGACGAGCCGACGATCGGGCTCGATGTGATTTCCAAGGCCAAGGTGCGGGGTTTTCTGCGGGACTTGAACGCCGAGCGGTCCACGACGGTGCTGCTGACGACGCACGATCTGACGGACATCGAGCAACTGTGCAAGCGGGTGATGGTGATCGACCACGGTCGGCTGATGTATGACGGTGCGCTGGCCGGGCTGCACGAGGTGGGGGCGAGTGAGCGAACGCTGGTGGTGGATCTGGAGCGCGCGCTGCCGCCGATCGAACTGCCGCCGGAGCACGCGGTACGGGTGGTGAGGGTGGAGGGGCCGAGGCAGTGGCTGGCGTTCCCCGCCGCGGCGTCCGCGGCGCCGCTGGTGGCGCGGATCGCGGCGGATTATCCGCTGATGGACCTGTCGGTACGGGAGCCGGACATCGAGGCCGTGATCGCCCGGATGTACGCGTCTTCCCCCGGAGCCTGAGGCGGCGGCCCTGGCCGGTAGTTGTGCTGGTCGGCCTGTTGGTCTCTGCCGGGCGCGGGTGCGTTCCCATAGGGTGCTCGGTATGACAAGTGAAGTGCCGGAGATGCGTGCCTCGGATGCCGAGCGGGAGCGGGTCGCCGAGACCCTTCGGGAGGCCGTGGCCGAGGGCCGGCTGGAGATGGACGAGTTCGAGCAGCGGCTCGACGCGACGTACAAGGCCCGTACCCACGGGGAGTTGGAGCCCCTTGTACGGGACCTTCCGGCGCCCGGCACGTTCGTCGAACCGGCGGCCGGGGCGGCCCCGGCGACCGCCCGGCCCGGCTCGTCCGCGAACTGGCC
>DATCWZ010000058.1:0-12289 GCA_036566065.1 Streptomyces sp.
AATACGCCATGGCCACGGACCTCTTCGGCCACCTCGCACCACGGCTGCACATCGTGGGCTCAGACGTCCTGGACCACCTGGCGACCATGACCCGCAGCTACGATGTGCTCTACAGCGTCTTCGGCGCCGTGGACTTCACCAACCCGCAGGAGCTTCTGCCAGCGGTCTTCGCAGCCCTGAAGCCCGGCGGGCGCCTCGTGTTCTCCACCCTCGCCCACTACCTGAGCGGCGCGCCGGCCCAACCGGACGTGACACCCGCTGACATCCCGGCGAAGACACCCGACGGCCAGCCCGCCACCCTGTGCCGATGGGTGCTGCAGGAACATGTATGGACCAAACTCCTGGACGAGGCCGGGTTCACGGACATCGACATCGACGGGCTACCGGCTGCCCAAGGACCGCGCGCCGCCCGCACCCTGCTCGTGACGGCCAGCCGCCCCAGGGACTGAACGAGCCGGTCACACCTGAACGCGGATATCGTCGACACCACATTCACCTATACCCCGCAGGGGCGCCGATCCTATTGGGCGTCCGAGGTCAACCTTGTCTTCGGGGCACCTTCCCCCTGACTCGGCGCCGCCGCTGTTCAAGATCAGGTCGGGCGGCTCGGCTGGGCAGGCGGAGCAGGCCGTCGCCGAGTTCAGGCGAGCCCTCCGGAACCTGCGCAACCTCGCTGTGCACGGGCAGGTTGAACTCGATCCGCAGTTCGCAGTCCAGGTGATGCAGCTCGACATAACTCTCGAAAAGGCGGCCATGACCGGCGGCACGGTTGTGGTGCCCTCGTGCCAAGCGCATCGGCGATTCGACGAGGCGGCCATGCGATCCATGCCCGGGCTGGGTTGCAGCCACTGCCGAACCCTCAGTGGCCCCAAGATCCGGGCCATTCCCGGACCGAGCCTCACTCGAAGGCCACTGAGGAACGCGTTTTCGCTGGTCAACAGCGGTGCGGAACGTGTACCACCAGCAGACGAAGAACCTGCTTGTGTCGTACTCGCCGAAGAAGCTCGGCTTCTTCTAGAGGCACGAGGAAAGGCGCCTGATCTGGGCTTTCACCCGTCAGGCGCCCTTCGTGCAACCCGCTCTCGACCGGGCCCGACTTGCGTGCTAACTCCCAATTCCTCCCACGACTGCACCCCTCCTGACCAGTGCTTCCGGACCAGTCACGGACCAAACCCCGGTTCAGCCCTCGGGTACGTCACCTTGACTGACGCGCTGCCACTCGTTCATGGACTGCTCGATGAGACGGTTCGCCTGCTCTCGAAGGCCGTCAAGGAACTTGGCGTAGTGGCGAAAGAGAACCTCGATGCTCTGGCCGGCGCGGCGGGCGCACTCGGCCGGGTCCACTCCGGAGTAGAGCCAGAACGAGATCCCGGCGTGACGGAGATCGTAAGGCCGCTTGGCCAGGCGAGAAGTGCGCTCAGTACGGGTCAGGGCGTATTCCCGGGCCCGCGCCCATGTGATGCCGTAGGCGGCAGCGTCCACGTAGTTGCCAGCCTGGTTCCGGAAAAGTCGACCGTGTCAATCCCCTCGGACTGTGGAGTCCTTCCTATGCAGCCAGCTTCACGGTGAGGCCGGCCCAGTATTCGCGTTCGTAGTCGGTCGGGCTTTTAAAGTCACACACGCTGTGTAGTCGGCTTGGCATTATAGAAGTCGGTGATCCACGTGGCGATCCTGACCCGGGCCTCTGCCCGGGTGGCGAACGTGCGCCGGTGGACGTACTCGACCTTGAGAACGCTGTTGAACGCCTCGCTGACGGCGTTGTCGAAACAAGATCCGACCCGCCCATCGACTGGAATACGCCCAGCTTCCGGCAGGCCCGGCCGAACTTTCGTGAGGTGTATTCGCTGCCGCGATCACTATGGAAGATCACGCCGCGGACGGTGCCACCACGGGTGACCGCAGCCATGTTCAGCGCGGCCACGACCAGGTCCGCGTCGTGGTGCGCACCCATCGCGTAGCCGAGCAGGCGGCGTGAGAACAGATCGATGACCGTGGCCAGATAGATCTTGCCCTTATTCGGTGACGATCTCGGTCATGTCGCCCACCCAGACCAGATCGGGCTCTTGGGCGGTGAAGTCGCGTTTCACAAAGTCCGGTGCCGCCGGCCGTCTGCCCTGCCGGGTCAGGCCCCGGCGTCGCCTGACCGTGCGTCCGGCCAGGCCAAGGTCGGCCATGACCTTCGCAACGGTGTTCACCGAGAGCCGCCAGCCCGCCCGGACCAGTTCAACAAACACCTTCGGTGAGCCGTAGGTACCACCGGACTTCTCGAAGACTGCGCGGATCGCCTCCTCCAGTTGACGTCTGCGCAGTTCACGCCCGCCGGGGCCGGCCTTGCGCCATTTGTAGAACCACGACTCGCTCACGCCCAGGGCGCGGCACGAGACGGCGTGCGGGATGTGGTGCTCGGTCCTGAAGCCGCTGATCGCCCGCCCACTACCGTATCCCCGTCGAACCGCAGCGACGTGATCCGCGACTCGCCGACCCACTCCCGGAGGGTGTCCAGTGCAGCGGGCTCAAGTTTCGTGGTGAAGAGAATGGCCAGGTCCTCTCTGGCCCGTGAGCATGCCACGTAGAAGAGGTTGCGTGCCCTGATGAACGCCTCAAGTTCCTTGTCCATCAGTTCGTCGCGCCGGGAGAAGTTAGCCAGCATCTCGGGGATCTGGAAGCGGGAGTGTCCCTTGCTGACCACGGCGAGGACCCGGTTGAACTCCAGTCCCTTGACTCCATGTTGTGTGGCGAAGGGCGTGCCGCCGCCGAGGTGCTCGTTCAACGCCAGCAACTCCGCGTACGGCACCTGGCGCAGTTGTTGGTACTCCTTCGACCGCGCCGCCGCCCGGACTTCGGCCTTGTCGTCACTCACAGCCTGTGGGTCGGTGCCGGATGGTGACACGGCCCTCCGGTGGCGCTCGCGCACCTTCCCCAGGCCGTCGAAGAGCTGCTGCTCAAGACAGAGGTCGAGGACGTCGCCGACCGTGCCCGTCTTGCGGGCCTCCCCCAGTTTCGTCAGGAACGCCATCCATTCCTGCTTGTCGGCCGACGAGTTGATGGGTGGGCGGCCACGGGGGTCGAGTGCGTCGAACATCGCGCCGTAGCGCTTGTTCCGGTGGTGGAGCAGGGCCGGTTCCAGCGTGTCCATGAAGAAGGCCATGGCGTGGTCCTCCTTCCTCACGTAGGAATCGTTGCGCCGAAAGGCCCCGTGGAGCTTCTGATATCCCAGTTCGCCGGCGATCGTCTCGTGCGTGAGCATGAGGATCTTCGTGCTGGGCTCCTCCGCCCGCGCCTGGGCATCGTGACCGGATGCCCCGGTGTTCCATAACCGGTCGCGGACGTCGTCCAGTACCCATTTCCGGGCCGCGTGGGCCGCGTCCCAGCCGAGCTGACCCTTCCGGTGGTGGGTGAGCCTCGTCCCGGCCCATTCGTTGGTGTGATAGACGGCGACGGTGCCCTCGCCAACTCCTGACGCCGTGGTCTGCGTCAGTTCGGGACGCATCGTGTTCAGGAGGTTCACGACGGCGCGCTGCGAGCGCCGATTCCGCCGTCTGAAGACCGGTGTCGGGCGGGCGTCCTCGAGTGCCCCGCACGCGTTGTCGTAGATCTGCTGCCAATGGTCCCCGAAGAAGCCGCAGAGGGGGCCGCGCGCGGTGGCCTCATCGCCCGGCGTGCCCAGCATGGCCTCCGCCAGACCGGCGGGGGTGTCCTGGTACTCGTCCACGAAGACGACCGGGAACCGGTCGGCAGCCAAGGCCCGGAACTTGGGAAGGGCGAAAAACGCCCTCGCGAGGACGGGCAGATCGTTGTGACCCAGCTGCACCCGACGGCTGTCGTGGTCCACTTTCTGGAAGCCGGTGCTGTACTCGACGGTGTAGCCGTCCAGTGAGGTGTGGCCCTCCATCTTCGACAGCATGATGTCCAGCTCGACGATGTGGCGCAACAGGTGCTTGCGGAAAGGGGAGAGCAGCTGCCACAGGAAACCATGGATGGTTTCGGCGAACACGTACGGGCTGCGGCCGGTACGGCTGATGATCTCGTCGCGGGCCACATTGGTGTAGGTGACGCAGGCGATGCGCTGGTGGGGCCGCGGGAGGTAGCGGAGGCGGTCAGCAAGCATGCTCTGGAGCGCCTCGATCAGTGAGCTGGTCTTGCCCGCACCGGCACCGGCCTCCACCTTGAAGTGACGGCCCGCCTGGAGAGCCGTCAGGATCGTGTGCGTGACGTCTTCCGCCTCGGTCGTCACTGGACGTCCACCTTCGTCGCCGTCCCGTCCTGTGCCATGAGCCACTCGAGGCCGCGCCTGATGTACTTCGGTACCTGCCAGTCGTAGTCTCCGAGGACGTGGTCTAGGGCGAAGTCGACCTTGCTGCGCCGCGTCTCCACGCTGCTACGGGCCTGTTGTTCCAGTTCCTCGGCGGGAGCGGCACCCGTGGGGATACCGAACAGGGCCCGGTTGGCCAGCGCGAAGGCGTCCTCGAAAGTGCGGCCGCATGGACCGCCGGGCTCCTCCGGCACCTGGTAGGCGAGGCACATGCTGCCGCCGGCGATCGGCGGGTCCGTCTCGGCCCGCTGCAGCAGCCCGGCCACCGTGATGTCGGCCATCTCGGGGGACCACGCCCTGATGGACTGGTTGGACGTGCGTCCGGATTCGGACACCAGGCATTTGCGGATCTTGGGCTCCCTGTCGTCGACGGGATCAAGATCCGTGATGATCAGGGCTGGGATCCCGAGGACCTTCAGCAGCGGATAGAACCTGTGGGCATACGCCCCGCCGACCTCCATCAAGGTCACGTACTGGTGCTGGGACGTCTCTCCGGGCCGCCTCGCCGCCAGCTTCTCCTCCGCAGCTGGGACGAAGATACGCTCGCTGGCGCCCTCGACGAGGATGGCCTTGTCCGCGAAGTAGAGGTCGGCCCGGGTGAGGGTCAGGTACTTGCGGAGGAACCTCTCGTCGCCGGTCACCTGGGACAGGTCCTTGATGACGGTGCGGGCCGGCCCCGGCTCGCTTCCGCTCTCCACGGTGTCCTCCTCCTTCCGGAAGTACCGGATGTCGGAGAAGTGTGCCCGGTTGGCCACGTGTGCCGAGTGGGTGGTCACCACGAACTGAGCGTTCCACCGGGGGCTGCTGTCGATTGCGGTGCTGCTCTCCTCGACCGCTCCCCTTTGCCCGGGCATCGTCGCTCTCATCTGCGCGTCGATCCGGGGGAACAGATTGACGGAGTACGTGAGTCGCTGGATGAACGCCTCCTGCATCTGCGGATGCAGATGGGCCTCCGGTTCCTCCAGGAAGACGAGATGGATCCCCGACTCCGGAGAGGTCGCCGTGTGGTCGCGATAGCAGGTGAAGAGCCTGAGCAGAATCATCACCAAGTTCCGCGTACCGAGACCGTTGTACGACTCCGGGAACCGCACACCGGCCACCCCTGGATAGTGAATGCGCGCGAAGTTCCTGAGCAGCCTCTTGGAGTCCAGCCGGGCGGCCGTGACGAACTCCTGGTTGCCCATACCCGGATAGCCGAATGCCTTCAACGTCGGCGCCACACGTTCGCGGACCTTCTGGAGGCTGCTGTCGAGACTGCCGGAGGTGTCCACGAGTGTCCTGTCGATGTTCGCGGCGAGCTCCTCCAGCCACGTCGCGTTCTGGCTCTTCTCCGCCGCGGTCAGCAGTTGCTCGAAGACCGCTCCGATTGGTGCGGCATGCCCGTCGCTCTCGTCGTCCAGCCCTCGCTGCGCCTCGACGAAGTCCACCCTCACCAGGGTGCGCACGTCCGCGAGGTCGACCGGTCGGACGTTCGCCTCATCGGTCGGGTCCACCGCCATCACCGACATCTCGAAGTGCTTCGGGATGCCTCTGCCCAGCTGCTCAAGCGTGGCCGTGGCATCCGGCCCCACCGGCACGCCGCCGAAGAACTCCTTCAGGGCACCGTCCCCCAACGCGAAGGCGAACCTGATCACCACCTCGGAGCAGTCGGGGTCGAGGTCCACCACGAAGGGGGCCAGGGGTCCGTACTGGCCGCAGTCCTTGTCGTAGGAGATGTGGAGGGTGAGGGTGACTGCCGGAACCGTGTCGCGCGCCTGCTCCGCCTCACCCGAGGCGAAGAGGCGATGGGCGGCGAGGAACTCCTCGTAGCAGTCGGCGGAGAAGTCCTCGATGCGCAGCGCGGCCTTCTTCCTCGCCACGAAGATTTCGAACAGTTTCGCCAGCGAGGTCTTTCCCGTGTTGTTGCGGCCGACGCACAGTGTCACCTTGTCCGTGAAGGAAAGCTCGGTTCTGCGGAGCAGCCGGAAGTTGCGGATGACCGCCTTGGTGAGCCGAGGCGGCACCGGGACTACGGTCCCGTGCGGTTCGGCGGAGCCGTCTCGCGGGCCTGGGATGACACGCGGATCACTGGTCTGGGTCATCGCGGCTCCTTGCTGCGCTCGTACACACCCTGGGACGTCCGGCGGGAACACACAGCAAAGGAAGCCGCAAGCCCCATGAGATGCCGTCACCCCCTCAGGATCTGGGGCCGCATCTTGTCACCATAATTCTCTAAATGCACAGCGGTCGCATTTGATTCAGTTTCGGTCGCCTATCGATCTGAATTCACTCCCGAATGTTCGAGATACGGCACCCATGCAGCTACCACCTCATAGGCCGACGGACCGGGTGAGGGATGGCCATGTACGAGGCGCACAGCGTGACCGGTGCTCAGCGAAGGCGTTGCGCCAGGAGCGGTGAATGGGTCCGCATCAGGTCCGATGCCAGCCCATGTCCAGTCCCGTCGAGTCCTTGAGGACCTGGTTCAGCGCTTCGACCTGTCCGACGTCGTCGAAGAGGCTGCGGGGAAGGTGGTCGTGAGCGAGAGGGCCGACGCCGTGCAGGATGTCGTCGTACGCCGACGCCACGGCGGCACCTATCAGTAGGTCCGTCGCCTCATCGAGGCCCACGTGCTCCGCCGGCCACCGGTACTCACCCTGACTCGCCTGGAACACCGGGAACAGCCACTGCATGTCCCGGTCGGGCTTGATGAACCTGGTCGCTCTCTCGCCCAGGAAATTGACGCCGTAGTGCGAGATCGAACAGACGTCTCTATCCCGCAGGGCAAGCAGACGTGAAGCGCACATGAGGGACACGGCAGGCGTACGCGCGGACAGGTGCATGGGGGCCGTGGCGGCTTCCCGGAGGGTCGAGAGGTCGGACAGACGGGAAGCCACGCTTCCCATCCGGAGCCCACTGCGCTTGGCCAGCATGTGCTGGAAGTGGACCGTCGCCTCGTGGCTCGGATACTGGAACTCCAGGTCCGTCTCCCAGCCCGTCATCGCCTTGGCTGCCGTCACGAACCGGTAGGGAGGGTAGAGCTCTTTCCAGTCGACGGACGGGTCGTCGGAGTTCAAGCCCGGCACCACAGGGTTCAGTGCGAAGTCGATGAGGGCCAGGACGGTACTTCCGCCGAGGGTGCGCCCTGCGAGAGCACGTGCCAGGCGACACGGCACCCCATACTCGCCGTTCAGCACCTCGAGCAAGAACTCGCGCAGCGCCGGGTCAGCTTTCCGTATGAAGGCGCCCTCGAACTGGAAGAGTTCGTCGAGCACCGCCGCGCACTCGAAGAGGACGCGAGTGGTGAGCGGGCCCTCGGAGGTGTGCACGAGCTTCAGGGGCCCGTCGATGCCGACGCGTACGTCATCGGGACACTCGACCATCTCCATGCCCGCACCCTGGCGCCACATGTCTTCGAGGGAGTGCTCCATTGCCGCCCGCATGTCCCAGGTGGCGGTGTCGAACTCCGTCAGACCCTCTGGGTCCAAGAGGAGGTAGTAGGCGAAGTAGAGGTTGAGCCAATCCAATTCACTGTATTTCAGTTCCCCTTGGGCGTGCTTGGGGTAGCGCTCGAAGGAGAAAAAGGGGAGTCCGCTGCTCCGGTCCTCGTGGAGATGCTCCACGTCTTGCCGGGGCAGGTGAGAGATCGTGTACGCGGCCAACTGGTCCCTCGTGCGCCGCAGCAGGCTCAGAAGAATGCCGACAGTGGATCCGTGATATCGCGCCCAGTGGCTGCTCTCGTGGACGTAGGTCTTGTGCCAGGAGCCGACCGCCGTCACAAGATCGCTGGTGCGCGTGCGGGTCTGATCCTGGAAGAGGATCTGGCTGCGCAGATTCAACTCGGCGCCGCTCGAGTTCCGTAGACGTGGAGAGTGGACGGTCACCGGTTCACCCCTTCCGAGCCGTCCGCACCCTGGTCGTCGTCTTCCGGTCGAGGAGGCGCGTCCTCCACGGGCCCCCGGTCACGCGCCCGCTCGACCAATGCCTTCAAGGCGTCATACAGGGTGTTCGTGGCCAGACCGGCGGCGACGGAGATGGAGATCTCCGCCCAGTGGGCGTGGCGTAAGGAGTCGCGCCTGTTCTGCTGCATGGGCGTGAGGGCGAGGGAGCACTTTCCGGCGAGGTGCTGATCCGCCTCTAATTCCCGTGCTAGCACCTTCAAGTTCGCGGCTTCGCCCCGGTATTCAAAGATCGGCATGGCGGGAGCCTACAACTGGCTTCCGGTTCACGGATCGAGACCCGGACACCGCCGTCTTCGCTGGAGGACCGCGGTAGCGCAACGTCGGGTGAGTTCGCCCCGGGTGGTCGTTTGAGGCTGGCGGCGACGTGGGGGCCAGCGCCGGTATAGGCGCGGTCGGCGAGGACAGGGACGCCTTGTCGCTCACAGATCCGGATGATGTGGTGGCCCACGCCCACGCTCACTTTCAAGCAACATACGGGCTGTCGTGGGTCGCTTCGGTGACTGATGCCCGGCGCGGTCCGACGCGCCCGTCGCCATCAGGGCGGCACGCAGCCACAGGCCCCTGGCGTGGCCGGAGCCATGCGGCGACCCAGAGTTCCCGGGGGATCGCTTCCGTCTCCGCTGATGCCGGGGCGGACTGCAGACCAGGGTGATAGAGAGATGCCGGTACGACGATCCTCACGGTCTGTGTATGACGGCCCTGAACCCGGAAAGCGGCGACAATGTTCTTCAATGGCCCCGCGCACGTGCGCACCGATGCCACGCTCTTCCCGGCCAGTACCGGCGTCCCCGTCGAGCAGGATCTGCCGGTCCTGCCGCAAGACTTGGCGCGCGCGTTGTTCATCACGGGCAGGGCCCCGTACGACCAAACCAAGCACGGGAGGTCATCGGCGTACGAGTGGTGCCACAGGGTGGCGGTCCTGCCCGCCTATCTCAGCTGGAGCGATGATCCGGTCCGTCGTATCACACGTACCGACCTCGCCCGCGAACTCGACCCCTCCGAGAAGGGCATGCTGTCCTACACCCTGGGGCAGGCCATGTGCCAGATCTTCGCCGAGAGGCAGCTATCCGTCCGGTTCTTCATGCACGTCGCCCGCTACGCCTCCGCCTACAATCTCACCTTCGCCCCCGGCCGAAGCCGGGCGGACTTCTTCGGAGAGCGGACCGTCGGCGGTTATGTCGTCGCGGAAGCCAAGGGCCGCTCAGGCCCGCTGACGAAGGAGCTGCGCGAAGCCATGGAGGAACAGAAAAGGACAGTCAAGACCATCAAGGGCGAAGTGCCGGAGATCGCATACGCGAGCGCGGTGCACTTCTCCTCCCCTCATAGCCCCATGCGTCTGACGGCGATCGACCCGGACACAGCCGACCCTCGCGCCGTAGACCTTCCCGTCGACCCGGACCTACATGTGCTGGCCCACTACACGCCGTTCCTGGACGCCTTCGCCCATCAGGAACCATTCATTCTGGGCGACTACGTCGTGGCTGGCTTCGCGACGCTCGGCGTGACGCTCGGGGTCTTGGCGCCGGTGCTGCAGCGTGTGGAACGAGCGGCTCGACGCAACGAAATCGCGGGCCTTCGCGACGACATCCTGGGCCTGCTTGCCCGCCACCGGCCTCGCCAGGAGCGCACGCTCTACATCGACGGCACTCTTTTCGCGGCAGACTGGACGGTTCCTGAGGACCGGCGCCACCCGGGCCGTAGGGACAGCGAGGTGCTCCCCGACTTCCTGCACGAGGCGTTCCGCAGCATGAACGAGGAGGACGACTGGCGAGTGGTGTCCGTAAAGGAGGGGGACCTCGACTGGCGGGATCTGTCCCCTGCCAGGGGCTACATGCCGGGAATCCTCCCCCAGGGTGATCTCCTCGAGGGCTGAGGCATGGACGGCCGCCAGGCACCCGTCGGCCGCTGCAGATTCACCTCCGCGGTGTGTGGATGCCGGGGCAGAAGTGAGCCGTCGCACTCGGAGGATCTGTGTAGCTGATGTCACGGTACAGACCCTCTGCCGACACCACCGACAACCTCATCCCGAAACCGCCATAGGTGCTCACAGGGGCGGCGCGGCCCGCTCATGACGGCCATCGCCAACGGCCCCGACGGCATCCTGACCTCACCGGCGAGGTGCCGCCGGCGGATGAACGACGGCTCTGAAGGAGACTGCCCTTTCAGGGCTGGCCCGGCCTGTGCGAGCAGCGGTTCGGAGGCGGTGACGTCCACGGCGACCGGTCCCTGTCGCGGACGATCATCCCCAGTGCTCCTCCCGGTACCGCAGGAGACCCTCACCATGTAGCTGCTTGGTGGCGTTACCGACCCGAACCCAGAACTCGGTGGCCGCGCTGCCGCCTTTGGCGGGCCTGGCGAAGACGGCCTTGCCGGCCGCGGCTACGCTGACCCGGCAGACGACACGGCCCGCCACCTCGGGAAAACTGATCCGCACGGTGGTCGCGGTCGGGGCCGACAGGTTGTCATCGAGAACCTGGCGTACGAACAGTTCGTAGCCATCGGGGTCGGCCTGCTTCGGCAGGGTGGACAGATCGTTCTCGATTCCTAGTACGGTCCCGTCGTCACCGACGCCGACGAACAGGTTGCCACCCTCCCCGTTGAGGAAGCCACAGACCGTCTTGACGAGATTGTTCTGCAGGGACTTGTCGTACCCACCGGTGTGCACGTTCCAGCGGGCACTCGCCTTGAACTCAGTGCTCTGGGACTCACCGGCGGCGATCAGATCGGCCGCCGCGGTGGGCACGTACGCAGGACTGTCCGCGCTGAGCGCCTCGAACGCTTCCCGTACCACTTGGGCGATCAGCTGGCGGCGTCGTTCCAGGAAGGCCGAGTAGTCGAGCTGCTCCCAGCCGACCGGCAGCGCGTGCCACAGGGCCTGCCGCCTGACCACCTCCGGATCCATCGCCTCGGTGATCCTCGGCCAGTAGACGTGAGGAGCGTCGGTGTTGCCCTTCTCGCTTGCCGGCCACGACACATATGCCATGTTGGCGATGGCGTTGACTTGGCGTTTGTCTGTGATACCAAGACGCTCGAGGGTCTCGGAGCAGAACAGACGGTCCCGGGGAACCTTCCGGGCGGGCCTGGCCGCCGGATCCATCAGGTCGCGGATGTGTTGGTCGCCGCAGAGCAACTCGGCGTCCAGGATGTTCAACGCAGCCTGGTAGGCGAACACCACCGGGGAGTACGACGACGAGCTGTCAAGCCTGTTCGGCAGCGAGATGTCCCAGTAGTCACCGGTGAAGTGTGCGGAGATGATCCGGGCGAGTTCCGCGGCGAACGCCCGGCCGTCACCCCGCGGCAGGCCGCCGATCCGCCCCAGGTCGAACTCCATCTGCGACTCGGGGGAGTTGGAGTACCGCCCGGTAGTGTGCGCCATGAAGAACCAGCGTGCGATGACCGGACGGAGTTCTTCGGTCGACAGCCCGAAGTCGTGCCGCCCGATCAGCCAAAGCGCGTAACTGTACAGCAGGGCGGTGTCAGAAGTGATCATCTTGCGGCTACGGAAGCCAGCCGCGCTGATGCACTGGAAGAACTCGTGCCAACTGTTCAGATCGAGGACCTGCGTGTGCGCCTGCGCCAGCCGTTCGAACTGTTCCTGGCGCCGCTCGGCGGAGACCTTTCCGGTCTCAAAGTCCTTGCCTCGCAGCACGTTGTAGACGTGCTGGAGCCGGGCACGCCGGAAGGCCACGGCGACAGCGACGCGCAGGAGCTGGTCCGGGCTGGGGTCCAGGAACGGGTTGCGCGGGTTCGGTCCGGGAAGTCCCGCGACCACCGCGGCCCGGCAGAAGTCCTCCAGTTGACGTCGGCCTTTCTCCCAGTGCACCGACATCAAGGTGAGGATGAAGTCGGACTGGTTGAGCTTCACTCCCTGGAAGTTGATACGGACGAAGATCTCCGCGACCTGCTCCTCGTCGGCCGCGGCGTCCAACTCCACCACCTGGAAACGGAAGTCGTGCAGGCCCCGGACACGGTCAATCCGCTCCTCCAGCTCGTCCCTCGTCGCAGTCGGCAGGGGCTCGCCTGCGGCCTGTTCGAG
>DATCWZ010000051.1:0-2326 GCA_036566065.1 Streptomyces sp.
ACGCCGAGTTCGGCGGTCAGCACGGCGCGGGTCGGCGCGCGGCCCGTGTGTACGAGTTCCAGCGCGGGCCCGAGCGCGCTGCGGCCTCTCTCCAGCTTCGTCCGGGTGGTGGTCGGCTTGCCGTTCATGGGGCCGAGTCTCCCATGATCCCGGACCGCCGCCGACGCCGTGGGGCCCGGCATCGTTCCCCCGCCCGCCGGACGGAGCCGCCGTCTCGCGTACGCCGTCCGGGCCCGTCCGGGCGACTTTGTGCCGCGACTAAACAAAGGGCGCGGTCCCGGGCGCCCGGCTTCGCCATGGCCCGGCTCACTGGTCCTGGTGGTCAGCGGGCTGCCGGCGGGCCTGCTCCCCGGGGAGAAGGCCCGCGGGCTCGTCGATGAGGCCCACCGAGCGGGCCAGGCCATGGGCGGCCTGCCGGAACAGCTCGTCGCGGGCCTCGACGACCCGGTGGAACTGGCCGAAGAGCTCGAAGGAGATCAGCCCGAAGAGCTGCGCCCACGCCACGACGAACGCGGCCACCACCGCGGGCGGCAGGTCGGGGGCGAAATCGGCCGCCATGCGTTCGGCCTCGGGGCGCAACTCCCCGGCGAGAGGCGGCACCGCCAGGCTCCCGGCCCGGCGGGCGTCGCGGACCACGTCGAAGAGGATCATGGCCACGCGCGAGGCGGGGCCGACGGTGTCCTGGGGGGCTGCATAGCCGGGGACGGGGGAGCCGTAGATGAGGGCGTACTCGTGCGGATGGGCCAGCGCCCATTCCCGTACGGCGCAGGCGACGCCGGTCCAGCGGGCGGGGTGGGGGCCGGTGGAGCCGCCGGCCGACGCCCGCGCGGCCTCCGCGGCCTCACCCACCGCGTTGTAGGCGTCGATGATCAGTGCCGTGAGCAGGTCGTCGCGACTGGGGAAGTAGCGGTAGAGCGCGGAGGAGGCCATTCCCAGCTCACGGGCGACGGCCCGCAGGGAGAGCTTCGCGGCCCCCTCCTCGGCGAGCTGCCTCCTGGCCTCGTCCTTGATGGCCGCGGCGACTTCGGTGCGGGCGCGTTCCCTGGCCCCTCGGATGGTGCTCATGGGGGCCAGTCTGCCACGTGTACGAAGCACCGATCAATAACGCGAGCGCCGCACTTGCTTTTGAGCAGCAATCCGATGCACTCTGATCTCAAGCGAGAGCACCGCTCTCCAAAAGGGTGGGAGTCACCATGCCGCAGCCGTATTACCTGCAGGGCAGTCCCTTCGCCATCCGGCTGAACAGCCTCATCGGCCGGCTCGCCCGGCACGGCGTCAGCCTGCTCGGCACCGCTGAGATGTCGGTACGCGGCCGGAAGAGCGGGCAACTGCAGCGCATCCCCGTGAACCCCCACGCCTACAAGGGTGCCCAGTACCTGGTCTCCGCCCGCGGCCACTCGCAGTGGGTGCGCAATATGCGGGTGGCGGGCGGCGGCGAGCTCAGAGTGGGCCGCAAGGTCCGTACCTTCACGGCGGTGGAGATCGCGGACGACGAACAGAAGGCACTCGTCGTCCGCGCCTACCTGAAGCGGTGGGGCTGGGAGGTCAACCAGTACTTCAAGGGCATCACCGCCAGGTCAACCGACGCCCAACTGCTCGCCGCCTGCCCGGACCACCCGGTCTTCCGGATCACCTTCGAGGACTGAGCGGTACCGAGTGGTGCCGGCCGGTGCCGGAGACCGACCGCTCGCCTGCGAGCCGGAGCACCCGGCGGCGCGGCAGCGCAACAGCCCGGCAGCCGGGCGATATTGCGGCCCTGCCGTCCCTCACGTGCCAGGTACGTCGCCACGTTGTCACGCCCGCGTCCAGCCGCGGCTTGCGTCCCGTCGTGCCGACGCCCCGCCAGATGCCCGCGGTTTCTTCCCAGGCTCTCGTTCGGATCATGCCGGGCTCGCGTGCCCCAGTCCGATCCGAACGAAAGACCCTAGCGGTCCAACGCCGACAGCGCCCGGTGTGCCAACGGATGAGAACGGACGAGTTCGGCCAGCGATGTGGTGCCCCTGGTGATTCCGGCGAACGCCTTCCACGCGGGCCGGAATCCGGTGAGCACCGCGTGCAGGACCCCGGGGCGCCGCTCGAACAGCTTGAGCATGCGGCGGCCGGCGCCCATCTCGACCCCCAGCCCCGCCTTGATGGCGAACGCGTAGTTGAGAGCCTGGCGCCGGGCGTCCACCGCGTCGTGCGACTCCGCGATCCGTACCGCCCACTCACCCGCGAGCCGCCCGGACCGCAGGGCGAACGAAATGCCCTCCCTGGTCCACGGCTCCAGCAGCCCCGCCGCGTCCCCGCACACCAGCACCCGGCCGCGCGACAGCGGCGAGTCCTC
>DATCWZ010000047.1:0-8365 GCA_036566065.1 Streptomyces sp.
TCCTGTCCGGCGCCACGGCCACTGCCGGCGCCGACTCCGCCGGTCCCGCCGTTCGGCAGCACGTTCCGCCGTACCGTCCCGCCCAGCGCCTTGCGCCGCCGCCTGTACCTCCCCGCGGAGCCCGCCGGATCACCCAACGGCAGCCCGGAACCCGCCCGTTGGGCATCCAGGTGCCCGACGCCCTCGGCAGGCATGTCCTGCGCGTCGACGGGCCCGGGCCCGGTCTGCGGATAACCCTGGGACGGCAGCTCGCTGGGGTGCAGCGGCAGGTACAACGTGAACGTCGAGCCTCGCCCCGGTTCGCTCGCGGCGTGGATCTCGCCGCCCAGCAGCCGGGCGATCTCACGGCTGATGGAGAGCCCAAGACCCGTACCGCCGTACTTGCGGCTCGTCGTCCCGTCCGCCTGCTTGAACGCCTCGAAGATCACCAGCATCTTGCTGGACGCGATCCCGATCCCCGTATCGGTGACCGAGAAGGCGATCAGGCCCGCGTCGGCGTCCCGCAGCGAGCCGGCCTCCAGCAGATGCTCCCTGATGGAGTTCGGCACATCGGCCCCGGCCGGCCGGATCACCAGCTCGACGGCACCGCTGTCGGTGAATTTCACCGCGTTGGACAAGAGATTGCGCAGCACCTGGAGCAGCCGCTGCTCGTCCGTGTGCAGCGTGGCGGGCAGCTCGGGCGACACCCGTACGGAGAAGTCGAGCCCCTTTTCCGCGGTGAGCGGCCGGAATGTGGCCTCGACATAGTCGACAAGCTGCACCAGGGCGATCCGGGTCGGGCTGACGTCCATCTTGCCCGCCTCGACCTTGGACAGATCGAGGATGTCGTTGATCAACTGGAGCAGGTCCGAACCGGCACCGTGGATCGTCTCGGCGAATTCCACCTGCTTCGGCGAGAGGTTCCCGTCGGCGTTGTCCGCGAGCAGTTTGGCCAGAATCAGCAGGGAGTTCAGCGGCGTACGCAGCTCGTGCGACATGTTCGCCAGGAACTCGGACTTGTAGCGCATCGAGACCGCGAGCTGCTCGGCGCGCTCCTCCAGCACCTGGCGGGCTTCCTCGATCTCGGTGTTCTTCACCTCGATGTCCCGGTTCTGCTGGGCCAGTAGTTCGGCCTTCTCCTCCAGTTCCGCGTTGGACGCCTGGAGCGCCTTCTGCCGGTTCTCCAGCTCCTGCGACCGGTCACGGAGCTGCTCGGCCAGTTCCTGCGACTGTTCGAGGAGCTTCTCGGTCTTCGTATTGACGCTGATCGTATTGACGCTCGTCGCGATCATCTCGGCGAGCTGGTTGAGGAAGTCCCGCTGGATATGGGTGAACGGCTGGAACGAGGCCAGCTCGATCACACCGAGGACCTTGCCCTCGAAGAGCACGGGCAGCACGATCACATGCGCGGGCGGCGCCTCGCCGAGGCCCGAGGAGATCTTCAGATATCCCGGCGGCACATTGTCCACCGCGATCGTCCGCTTCTCCTCGGCTGCCGTCCCGATGAGCGTCTCGCCCGGACGGAACGAGGTCGGCATCGAGCCCGCCGAGTATCCGTAACTCGCGCGCATGCGCAGCTCGTACGCGTTCTCCTTGCCGCTGTCCGAGCCGACCTCGTCGGTGTCGCCCGGCACCATGGCCAGGAAGAACGCGCCGTGCTGGGCGGAGACGACCGGGGTCAGCTCGCTCATGATGAGGCTCGCGACATCGTCCAGGTCACGGCGGCCCTGCATCAGGCCGGAGATCCGGGCGAGGTTGCCCTTGAGCCAGTCCTGCTCCTTGTTGGCCAGCGTGGTGTCACGCAGATTGGCGATCATCGTATTGATGTTGTCCTGCAGTACCTGGATCTCGCCCGCCGCGTCGACGTCGATCTTCAGATTGAGGTCGCCGCGGGTCACCGCTGTGGCGACGGCCGCGATGGCACGCACCTGACGGGTGAGGTTCCCGGCCATCTCGTTCACCGATTCGGTGAGATCGCGCCAGGTGCCGTCGACATCCCGTACCCGGGCCTGGCCGCCGAGCTGCCCCTCGGTGCCCACCTCACGGGCCACCCGGGTCACCTGCTCGGCGAAGGACGACAACTGGTCGACCATCGTGTTGATGGTGTTCTTCAGCTCCAGGATCTCACCGCGGGCGTCGATGTCGATCTTCTTGGTGAGGTCGCCCTTGGCGATGGCCGTGGTGACCGTGGCGATCTGGCGCACCTGGCCGGTGAGGTTGGAGGCCATCGAGTTCACGGACTCGGTGAGGTCCTTCCAGGTTCCGGCGACTCCCGGGACCCTGGCCTGGCCGCCCAGCTCGCCCTCGGTGCCCACCTCGCGGGCCACCCGGGTCACCTCGTCGGCGAACGAGGACAGCGTCGTCACCATCGTGTTGACGGTGTCGGCCAGTTCGGCGACCTCGCCGCGCACATCGACGGTGACCTTCTTGGTCAGGTCACCGTTGGCGACCGCGGCGGAGACGCGGGAGATGTTACGTACCTGGCTGGTCAGGTTGTTGGCCATCAGGTTGACGTTCTCGCTGAGGTCCTTCCAGATGCCCGTCGCACCGCGTACCCGGGCCTGGCCGCCGAGGATGCCCTCGGTGCCCACCTCGCGGGCGACGCGGGTCACCTCGTCGGCGAAGTTGAGCAACTGGTCGACCATCGTGTTGACGGTGGTGACCAGTTCGAGGATCTCGCCCTTGGCATCGACGGTGATCTTCTTGGAGAGGTCGCCCTTGGCGACCGCCGTGGTGACCTCGGCGATGTTGCGGACCTGAAGGGTCAGGTTGTTCGCCATGCCGTTGACGGACTGGGTGAGGTCCTTCCACGTACCGGAAACGCCCTGCACCTCCGCCTGGCCGCCGAGGATGCCTTCCGTACCCACTTCGCGGGCCACCCTGGTCACCTGCTCGGCGAAGTTCGAGAGCTGGTCGACCATGGTGTTGAGGGTGTTCTTCAGCTCCAGGATCTCGCCCCGGGCATCCACATCGATCTTCTGCGACAGGTCACCGCGGGCCACCGCCGTGGCGACCTGCGCGATGTTACGGACCTGGGCGGTGAGGTTGCCCGCCATGCCGTTGACGGAGTCGGTCAGGTCGCGCCACACGCCCGCCACTCCGGGCACCTGGGCCTGTCCGCCGAGCCGCCCGTCCGTGCCCACTTCGCGGGCCACCCTGGTCACCTGGTCGGCGAAGGCGGAGAGCTGGTCGACCATCGTATTGATGGTGTTCTTCAGCTCCAGGATCTCGCCCCGGGCATCCACATCGATCTTCTGCGACAGGTCACCGCGGGCCACCGCCGTCGTCACCTGGGCGATCTGGCGCACCTGGGAGGTGAGGTTCCCCGCCATGAAGTTGACGGAGTCGGTGAGCTCCTTCCACGTACCGGAGACGCCGTCCACCCGGGCCTGCCCGCCGAGTCGGCCTTCCGTACCCACGTCACGGGCCATCCGCGTCACCTGGTCGGCGAACGACGAGAGCTGCGCCACCATCGTGTTGACGGTGTTCTTCAGCTCCAGCATCTCGCCGGCCACATCGACGGTGACCTTCTGCGACAGGTCACCGTTCGCGACCGCCGTCGTCACCTGAGCGATGTCACGGACCTGTCCGGTCAGGTTACGGAACGCGGTGTTCACCGAATCGGTGAGGTCCTTCCACGTCCCGGCCGCGCCCGGCACCTGCGCCTGGCCGCCGAGGCGGCCCTCGACGCCGACCTCCCTGGCGACCCGGGTCACTTCGGAGCCGAAGGACTGGAGCTGGTCCACCATCGTGTTGACGGTGTTCTTCAGCTCCAGCATCTCGCCGGCCACATCGACGGTGACCTTCTGCGACATGTCGCCGCTGGCCACGGCCGTGGTCACCTGGGCGATGTCACGGACCTGCGTCGTCAGATTGCGGAAGACCGTGTTCACCGAATCGGTGAGGTCCTTCCACGTCCCGGCCGCGCCCGGCACCTGCGCCTGGCCGCCGAGCAAACCCTCGCCGCCGACCTCGCTGGCGACCCGGGTCACTTCGTCCGCGAAGGTCCGCAGCGTCTCGGTCATCTGGTTGATCGTCTCGGCGAGCTGGGCGACCTCGCCGCGCGCGCTCACCGTGACCTTCTGCGACAGGTCGCCGTTGGCGACCGCCGTCGTCACCTCGGCGATACCGCGTACCTGGGACGTGAGGTTGCCCGCCATCAGGTTGACAGAGTCGGTCAGGTCCTTCCAGACCCCCGCCACCCCGGGCACCATCGCCTGGCCGCCCAGCTCGCCCTCCGTGCCCACCTCGCGGGCCACCCGGGTCACTTCGGAGGAGAACGACGACAACTGGTCCACCATCGTGTTGACGGTGTTCTTGAGCTGGAGCATCTCGCCGTCGACATGGACGGTGACCTTCCGCGACAGGTCGCCCTTGGCCACCGCCGTCGTCACCAGCGCGATGTCACGCACCTGTGCCGTCAGCCGGTACGCCATGGTGTTCACGGAGTCCGTGAGGTCCTTCCAGGACCCGGACATGCCGCGCACCTGGGCCTGGCCGCCCAGCTTGCCCTCGGTGCCCACTTCGACGGCGACCCTGGTCACCTGTTCGGTGAACGCCGACAACTGGTCGACCAGGTTGTTGACCGTACGGGCGACCTTGAGGAACTCGCCGCGCAGCGGCCGTACCGTCTCGTCCGCCGTGTGCGACCGCAGCTCCATCCGCTGCGCCAGGTCACCGTCCGCGACGGCGGACAGCACCCGTCCGACCTCGGAGACCGGCCGTGCCAGGTCGTCGACGAGCTCGTTGGACGCGTCGATCGCGGCGGCCCAGGAGCCCTCGCAGGCGCCCGTCTCCAGCCGCTCGGTGAGCTTGCCCTCGCGTCCCACCACCCGCCGGACGCGGGCCAGCTCGCCGGTCAGATGCAGATTGCGGTCCGCGACCTCGTTGAAGACCGCCGCGATCTCCGTCAGGACGCCGTCGCCCGAGACGGTCAGGCGCCTGCGGAAATTGCCGTCCCGCATCGCTACGAGTGCCGCGAGCAGTCTGTTCAGAGCCGCCGCGTCCACGTCGACGGTTCCATTGCGCTGTTTCTTCACGGACTGTCCGCCTTTTGTGCGCGTTTTCGAACCCCGTGCCGCCACGCCAGACTCCACCGTGTCCCTCCCGCAGGGGTTGACCGTACAGCTCGGGCCTTGTCGGAAGCTTGCCCAGTTCCAGAATGGCTCACCGCCCACAGCACACCGTCGACGGGTGACCATGCGGACGTCAAATCGTTGAAACGTACCAGGTCGGAATCGGACGGGGTGGCGCCTCCCGTGTTGGGCGGCGCCGCTCCCTGCCAAAAGCCCATAATGGCGGCCCGTACACGGGACGGCGAATGAGCGTCTAGCCTGACAGGCGAATCGAAGCAGCGAGAAACGGGCACAGGACTCGGGGAAGCGACGAGACACCGATATGGGGAGTGCTGTGATCACGGCGCGTGCGGCCGCCACTTTCGATCCGCTCGGACGCTCGGTCGCGACCGCCCGCGCCTTCGTCCGTGACACGCTCCAGGGCTGGGGATACACCGACATCGTCGATGACGCCGTCGTCCTCACCAGTGAACTCGTGACGAACGCGGTGGTCCACGCGGGCACCGCGGCCGATGTGCTGTGTCTGCGCTCGGAGGACGGCGTACGCGTCGAGGTCTCCGACCACTATCCGGAGCGCGAGATCCCGGCCCAGAGTTCCGCCCTGGACTTCGGCAGTCCGGACCGGGAGGGCGGCCGCGGCTTGCTGCTGTGCGCGGCGCTGGCCACCCGCTGGGGCGTCGAGTACACCCCGACGCACAAACATGTCTGGTTCCAGCTCGACCTCCCCGACCGCCCGGTGGGCGCCCGCTCCGCGGGACCGCTGCTGCCGGTCGCGCTGCTTCCGGTCGCCGACGAGCGGGTACGTGTCGCCGTCATCCAGGTCGACGGCGACGGCGCCATCGCCGCGTGGAACGACGACGCGGCTTTCCTCTTCGGCTACGCCAGCGAGCAGGCGACGGGCAAGCAGCTCAGCGACTTCCTGGCCTGGCCGCACACCCCCGGCACCAACACCGGCATCGCCGACGCCCTCCGTCTCTCCCGCTGGGAGGGCAGCTACGGGCTGCGCGGCGCCGACGGCCGTGTCATCCCGGTGTACGCCTCGCATCTGCGGGTCCGCGACACCCAGGGCGCGCCGTCCACGGTGTGTCTGCTCGTCCGCGAGTACGAGCGCGCGGTGCTCCAGAGCCCGGTGCGCGCTCCGGTTTCCGACGCGTCGAGCGACAGGCGCAGCACCGACCCGTTCGAGGTCTTCATCGGCTCCCCCGCCCCCGACGACCTGGACGGGCTGCTCCAGCGCACCGTCGAGCGGGCCCGCGACATGCTCGACGCCGACGCGGCGTTCCTGCTGCTGGCCACCGACGACGAGACGGAGCTTGAGGTACGGGCCACGACGGGCCTGCCCTCGGCCCGCCAGCGCTTCGCCCGCGTCCCCGTAGAGGCCGGGACCGGCCGGTACGGCTCCGCCAGGATGCCCGCGGTGCACGAGGACCTCAGTGTCGTACCCGGCGCCGTCCCGCTGCTCAGCGACACCGGGATGCGTTCCGTGGTCACGGTCCCGCTCAAGGTCGAGGGGAGGCTCACGGGCTCACTGGGTGTCGCCGCCGAGGCGGCCGGGCGGTACTCGAACGAGGAGGCACTGCGCCTCCAGTTCGCCGCCGACCGCATCGCGCTCGCCGTGGAGTCCGCCAGGCTCGGCGAGCTGGAACGCCTGCGCCGCGGCTCTCTGTCGTTCCTCGTCGAGGCATCCGATCTGCTGGCGGGCACCCTGGACCGGGACCAGACACTGGCACTGATGGCCCAGATGACCGTACCCACACTGGCGACTTGGTGCGCCGTCTACACGATCGCGGACCAGGCGTCCGAGCCGTACCTGTCCTTCGTTCTCCACGAGGACGAGGAGCTCATCGACGGGCTCAAGGCCCTGCTGGCCGGCATCGATCCGCCTGACCCGGTGCCGACTCCCGGAGCCCGCGTCTGGGCCGCGCCCTCGCAGGCCGCCCACCAGGCGGTGCTGAAGACTTCCACCCGCAGCCTGGAGCGGGACGCGCCGTTGAGCATGGGCAACGCCGCCCGTGCGACACTCGCCACGGCCGCGGCCGTCGGAGGCGAGACGGTGGTGCTGCCGCTCGTGGCCCGCAACCGTGTCATCGGGATGCTCACGCTCGGCAAGCCGTCCGACGACCATTTCCGCCAGGAGATCCTGGAGCTGGCCGAGGACCTCTCGCGCCGGGCCGCGCTCGCTCTCGACAACGCCCGTCTCTATTCGGAGCGCACCGCGATCAGCCAGTCGCTGCAGCGCAGTCTGCTGCCGCCGGGCCTGCCCGAGGTGCCCAATGTCGAGATCGAGGTCATCTACCGCGCGGCCGGCGAGGGCAATGAGGTCGGCGGCGACTTCTACGACGTCTTCCCGATCCACGACGGTGCGTACGGCTTCGCCATCGGCGATGTCTGCGGTACGGGACCCGAGGCCGCCGCCGTGACGGGGCTCGCCCGGCACGCACTGCGTCTGCTGGCCCGCGAGGGCTTCTCCGGCCCGGCCGTCCTGCAGCGACTCAACGCGGCCATCCTCGACGAGGGCACCCGCAGCCGCTTTCTCACGCTTCTGTACGGGGAGTTGTGGCCTCAGGAGGATGGCAGCGCTCTCCTGAAACTGGTGTGCGCCGGCCATCCGCTGCCGCTGCGCCTGCGTCAGGACGGCTCGGTGGAACCGGCGGCCGAGCCCCAGCCGCTGCTCGGCGTCATCGAGGATCTGGAGCTGTACGAGGAGGAGGTCACCCTCGACCCGGGTGATGTCCTGCTCTGCGTCACCGACGGGGTGACCGAGCGCCGGGAGGGCACGAGGATGCTCGGCGACGACGGCCTGGCCGATGTGCTCGCCATGTGTACGGGCCTTACGGCCGGTGCGGTGGCGGGACGTATTCTGCGGGCGGTTGAGCGCTTCGCCGCCGAGCCGGGCTCGGACGACATGGCGATCCTGGCCATGCGCATTCCCGAGCCGCCGATCTTCTAGCCGGCCAACTGGCCCGGCCCCGCCGGGACATGAGAAAGGGCCACCGCTGTCGGCGGTGGCCCTTCCGTCATCTGAGCCCCAATGCGGAATCGAACCGCAGACCTTCTCCTTACCATGGAGACGCTCTACCGACTGAGCTATTGGGGCACGCTGCACTTCGGCAACAGGCTGAAGCATACCCCACAACGTGCGGGGGTCAGCCCGGCGTTGGGCGGGCCGTGAACGCGGGAAAGCCCCGTGCCACAAGGGCACGGGGCTTTCCCGGAATAATCGTTCGGCAGTGACCTACTCTCCCACAGGGTCCCCCCTGCAGTACCATCGGCGCTGAAAGGCTTAGCTTCCGGGTTCGGAATGTAACCGG
>DATCWZ010000501.1:0-4216 GCA_036566065.1 Streptomyces sp.
GGTGGGCGCGACCAGCGGCTTCATGGGGCTGGCCATCGTCCAGCCCGGCGACCGCATCGGCGAGCACTACCACCCGTACTCCGAGGAGTTCGTGTACGTGGTGGGCGGCCTGCTGGAAGTGGACCTGGACGGCGAGCCGCACCGGATGCGGCCCGACCAGGGCCTGCTCATCCCGCCGCACGTTCGCCACCGCTTCCGCAACGTGGGCGACACCGAAGCGCGCATGGTCTTCCACCTCGGCCCGCTCGCCCCGCGCCCCGAACTCGGCCATGTCGACACGGAGCACACCGAGCACGCCGAGCACTCCGAATCCGCGGGGCACTCGCAATCCGTGGGGCGCGGCGCCCCGCCGGAACGTACCGAGGCCGCGTCATGACCCGGCGTGTGGCCGTCACCGGAGTGGGGGTGGTCGCCCCGGGCGGCATCGGAGCGCCGGCCTTCTGGGACCTGCTGTCCAGCGGCCGCACCGCGACCCGCGGCATCACCCTGTTCGACCCGGCGGCGTTCCGCTCACGCATCGCCGCCGAGTGCGACTTCGACCCCGCGGTGCACGGCCTGAACGAGGACGAGATCGCCCGCTCGGACCGCTACATCCAGTTCGCCCTGGTGGCGGCGCGGGAGGCGCTGAACGACGCGGGACTCGACCCGGAGAAGGAGGACCCCTGGCGTATCGGGGTGTCCCTTGGCACCGCGGTTGGCGGCACCACCCGCCTCGAACACGACTACGTCGCGGTCAGTGACAGCGGGGCGCACTGGGACGTGGACCACCGTCCCGCCGGGAAACACCTCCAGCGCGCCTTCTCGCCCAGCACCCTCGCCTCGGCTGTGGCCGAACAGGTCGGCGCGCACGGCCCGGTTCAGACCGTGTCCACGGGCTGCACCTCCGGCCTCGACGCCATCGGATACGCGTTCCACTCCATCGAGGAGGGCCGCGTCGACGTCTGCGTCGCGGGGGCGTCGGACACACCGATCACCCCCATCACCGTCGCGTGCTTCGACGCCATCAAGGCCACATCGGCGAACAACGACGACCCGGAACACGCGTCCCGGCCGTTCGACGTACGCCGTGATGGTTTCGTCATGGGCGAGGGCGGAGCCGTACTCGTCCTGGAGGAACTGGAGCACGCGCGGGCCCGGGGGGCGACGGTGTACTGCGAGATAGCGGGCTATGCCACGTTCGGCAACGCCTACCACATGACCGGTCTGACGGCCGAGGGCCTTGAGATGGCCGAAGCCATCAACACGGCACTCGCCCACGCCCGGATCGACCCGTCGGCCGTCGACTACGTCAACGCGCACGGCTCGGGCACCAAGCAGAACGACCGGCACGAGACGGCCGCCGTGAAGCGGGCCCTGGGCGCCCACGCCCACAAGGTCCCGATGAGCTCGATCAAATCGATGGTCGGGCACTCGCTGGGCGCCATCGGGGCGATCGAGATCGCCGCGTGCGTTCTGGCACTCGTCCACCAGACGGTGCCGCCGACGGCCAACTACGAGAACCCCGACCCCGAGTGCGACCTCGACTACGTGCCGCGCACCGCGCGCGCCCTGAAGCTGCGGAGCGTCCTGTCGGTCGGCAGCGGATTCGGCGGCTTCCAGTCCGCGGTGGCACTGACCCGAGCCAGCGGGAGGACTCCATGAGAACCCGACACGACCGGCGATCGGTCATCACGGGTATCGGTGTCGTGGCCCCCAACGGGACGAGCACCGGCGCCTTCTGGAAACAGACACAGGAAGGGGTGTGCGTCCTGGACCGGGTCACCCGGGAGGGCTGCGAACACCTTCCGCTGCGGGTCGCGGGCGAGGTCAGGGACTTCGACCCGGCGCTGATCGAAGAGCGCTTCCTGGTGCAGACCGACCGGTTCACGCACTTCGCGATGGCCGCCGCCGACCTGGCGCTCGACGACGCCCGGCTGGGCAGGGCCGACTACGAGGACTCGCCCTTCAGCGTGGGCGTCGTCACCGCGGCCGGCTCGGGCGGCGGCGAGTTCGGGCAGCGGGAACTGCAGCGGCTGTGGGGCCAGGGCTCGCGCTATGTCGGCCCCTACCAGTCCATCGCCTGGTTCTACGCCGCGAGCACCGGCCAGATCTCGATCCGCGGCGGTTTCAAGGGGCCCTGCGCCGTCGTCGCCAGCGACGAGGCCGGTGGCCTGGACGCGCTCATGCACGCGGCACGCTCCGTCCGGCGCGGCACGGACGCCGTCGTCGTCGGCGCGGCCGAGGCACCGCTCGCCCCGTACTCGGTG
Source organism: Streptomyces sp. (assembly GCA_036566065.1). Classification (GTDB taxonomy): domain Bacteria; phylum Actinomycetota; class Actinomycetes; order Streptomycetales; family Streptomycetaceae; genus Streptomyces. Next base: position 2,247 of record DATCWZ010000501.1, read on the forward strand.
GTCTGCCAGCTCGGTTACGAAGACCTCAGCGTCTGCGACGAGCCGACCCGCGCCTACCGCCCCTTCACCGCCGAGGCCTGCGGCTTCGTACCGGCGGAGGGCGGCGCCATGCTGGTGGTCGAGGAGGAGACGGCCGCCCTGGGCCGCGGTACCCGAATCCGCGCCGAACTCGCGGGCCACGCGGCCACGTTCACCGGTGCCTCCCGCTGGGAGGAGTCCCGCGCCGGACTCGCCCGGGCCATCGAGGGCGCGCTGGACGAGGCCGGCTGCGCGCCGGAGGAGATCGATGTCGTCTTCGCGGACGCGCTCGGTGTTCCCCTCGCCGACCGCGCCGAGGCACTGGCCATCGCCGACACCCTGGGCCGGCACGGCCGCCGGGTACCGGTGACGGCACCCAAGACGGGCACCGGCCGCGCGTACTGCGGAGCCCCCGTGCTGGACACGGCAGCCGCCGTACTCGCCATGGAGAACGGCCTGATCCCGCCCACCCCCAATGTCTTCGAGGTGTGCCACGACCTCGATGTGGTCACCGGCCGCGCGCGGCCCGCGGAACTGCGGACGGCGCTCGTACTCAGCCGGGGCCTCATGGGCTCCAACGCGGCGCTCGTACTGCGGCATCCGGCCGGGACTTCCTCGTAGTCCCCGTAAGAAGGAAGAAGTCATCCATGACCGTTCAACTCACCTACGACGAACTGGCCACCCTCATGAAGAACGGTGCCGGTCTCACGGTCGATCCCCAGGACATGAAGAGCAGGCCCGGCGCGCGCTTCGACGAGTTCGGCCTGGACTCACTGGGCCTCCTGGGCATCGTCGCAGCGCTCGAGAACCGCTACAGCAAGCCCTTGCCGGTTGACGCCGACCGGTGCAAGACGCCCGGGGAGTTCCTCGACCTCGTCAACAACACCCTTGTGACAGAAGGAGCATGACGTGCCCGGACACACCGAGAACGAGATCACCATCGCGGCGCCCCTGGACCTGGTCTGGGACATGACGAACGACCTCGAGCACTGGCCGGAGCTGTTCAGCGAGTACGCCTCGGTCGAGGTCCTGGAGCGGGAGGGCCAGAAGACAACCTTCCGGCTGACCATGCACCCCGACGAGAACGGCAAGGTCTGGAGCTGGGTCTCCGAGCGGACCACCGACCGCGCCGGACGCAACGTCCGTGCCCGCAGGGTCGAGACCGGCCCGTTCCAGCACATGGACATTCGGTGGGAGTACTCCGAGGTCCCCGGCGGTACGCGGATGCACTGGCGCCAGGACTTCGCGATGAAGCCCGACGCGCCGGTCGACGACACGTGGATGACGGACAACATCAACCGCAACTCCCGTGTCCAGCTCGAACTCATCCGCGACAAGATCGAGCAGCGCGACCGTGAGCGCCGCTCCGCATCGGTCTAGCCAGGCCGGCGCCCCGCCCCCACCCAGTGGTGCGGCATCCCGTCACCGCGGGGTGCCGCACCGCACCGTTCTCCCGAAAGGCAGCCCGATGCACCACGCTCTGATCGTTGCCCGCATGGCCCCCGGATCGGCGCCGGACATCGCCGAACTGTTCGCAGCGTCCGACAACACGGAACTGCCCCACCTCGTCGGGGTCAGCAGCCGCTCGCTGTTCCAGTTCGGTGATGTGTATCTGCACCTGATCGAATCCGAGAAGCCCCCCGGGCCGGAGATCGCCAAGGTGACGGAACACCCGGCGTTCAAGGACATCAGCGACAAGCTCACGGCCTTCGTCAGTCCGTACGACCCCGAGACCTGGCGCGGCCCCAAGGACGCGATGGCCCAGCAGTTCTACCGCTGGCAGCGCGACAGCACCGCCTGACGGCAGACGATCGCCCCGGGCCCGGCTTCCGAAGCCGGGCCCGGGGCGATGTGCTGCGACCGGGATGCTCAGTCCGGTACGACGCACTCGAAGGCGTGCAGATAGGCGTTGACCGGCCGGACCTCGCCGATCAGCAGACCCGCGTCCGACA
>DATCWZ010000731.1:0-2993 GCA_036566065.1 Streptomyces sp.
CGCTCAGTCGGCTGCCGGCCTCCTGACCGCCGCGCCGGGCGCGGACGCCGCGGGCAGGGCGCGGGCGTAGCGGACCTCGGGCACCGGCGTACCGAGGATGTCGAAGGAGTTCGTCGCGCCGTCCGGCCGGAATCCGGCCCGCTCGTAGAACCGCCGGGCGGGCGCGTTCTCCGTGAGCACCCACAGCACCATGGCCGCGCTTTGATGGCTGAGGTGGCCGGCCGCTCCTGCGCGCGCGGTCCCCTCCGCCATCAGGGCGCGGCCCACGCCCGTGCCCGTACGCCCGGGCAGCACATAGATCGCGTACAGCTCGGCGTCTCCCGGCTGCCCGTCGCGCCGCGGCCCGTAGCATGCCCAGCCGGTCACCGCGGAGTCCGGTGCCAGCGCCACCAGGTTCGTGACCCCGCCGCCCCGCGCCAGACGGCCCCGGCGCCGCTCGGTCTCCTCCGCGACATCCATGGCGTCGAGATACGGCTGCGGAACGATGCCCCGGTACGCGCTCTGCCAGCCGCGTACGCGGATCGCCGCGACGGCCTCGCAGTCGTCCGCCGTCATGTCACGTATGCGTACGCCGGGGGCGTACACGGGAACGGGCCCTGTCGTCATACGGGCCATCCTGGCGTACGCCCCCGGCGGGGGTGGCGCATTTTTCCGCGGGCAGCTGGCTCAGCCGCGGAAGCCGAGCAGCCCGTGCAGCGCGGCGCCCTCGGCGCTGTTGCCCGTGCTGCTGCTCGTGCCGGCCTTCAGGCTCTTGGTGCTCGCTGCCGCCAGCGGCTCCGGGTCGGGGAGTGCCTGGCAGACCGCGTCCGCCACGGAGCCCTTGGCACGGGGAACGGTGCCATCGGCGAGGTAGTCCGCCAGGTAGTTGTCCAGGCAGTCGCTGCCGCTCAGGGTGATGCCGTGGTTGCCGCCGCCCTGCTCGACGACCAGGCTGGAGCCCTTGAGCTTGCGGTGCATGGTGACGCCGCCTTCGTACGGCGTGGCCGCGTCATCGGTGGCCTGGAAGAGCAGGACCGGGGGCAGCTTGTGGTTGGTCACCCGCACCGGCTTCAGCGGCTTCACCGGCCAGGTGAAGCAGGGCGCGTTGTACCAGGTGTTGTTCCAGGACATCAGGGGCGCCTTGCGGTGCGCCTTCCAGGTGTCGTGGCGCCAGGTGTTCCAGTTCTTCGGCCAGGCGGCGTCCCGGCACTGCACGGCCGTGTAGATGGAGTAGCCGTTGTCCCCGCTCGCGTCCACGGCGGCGAAGGTGTCGTACGCCTCGACGAGCGCGGCCTGGTCCTTGTCGTTCACATACGCCGCGAACGCCTCGGCCAGATACGGCCAGTAGCCGTTGTAATAACCGCCGGGCAGGAAGGTGTCCTCCAGCTCGCTCGGGCCGACCCTGTCGCCCGCGGGGTGGGCCTTGACCGCGTCGCGCATCCGGTACCAGGCGGCTTCGACCTTCGCCGGGTCGGTGCCGAGCCGGTAGACGGAGTCGTGCTTGGCCACCCACGCGGCGAACGCCTTGTGACGGGCGTCGAAGGCGTAGTCCTGGCCGAGGTTGTCGTCGTACCAGACACCCTGCGGGTCGACGATCGAGTCGAGCACCAGGCGCCGCACGCGCTCGGGGAACAGCTTCGCGTACACGGCGCCCAGATAGGTTCCGTACGAATATCCGAAGTAGCTGATCCGCTGCGAGCCGAGGGCCCGCCGGATCACATCGAGGTCCTTCGCAGCGCTGACCGTGTCCATATAAGGCAGCAGGTCGCCGTACTTCTTGCCGCACGCCTTGGCGAAGGACGCGGCCCTGTCCCGGTTGACCCTCTCGTCATGGAGGGAACGCGGCACCGTGTCGGGGCGCACCGGGGCGAAGTAGTCCGGCACGCAGTCCAGCGCCGGGGTGCTCTTGCCGACCCCGCGGGGATCGAACCCGATCACGTCGTACTGTCCCGCGACCTTCGCGGGCAGCGACGACGCCACGAAGCCGGCCAGCGAGAGCCCGCTGCCGCCCGGACCGCCCGGGTTGACCAGCAGCGGACCCTGCGAGGTCTTCGCCGTGTGCGGGATGCGCGACAGGGCGAGGGTGATCTGCCGGCCCGACGGGCGGTCATGGTTCAGCGGTGCGCGGACGGTTGAGCACTGCAGGGTCGGATAGGACTGTGTCCCGCAGTCGGTCCACTTGAGCTGTGCGGCGCGCGGGGCTGCCGCACCCGTATCCGCGGTCGCGGCGGCCGGCGCGGCGGTCATCAGACCCGCGACCGTGGCGCCTACGGCGACCAGAATTCCTGCACGCTTCGTCATATGGCCTCCCGTGGTGGGCAGAACGCGGCTGCGCGTAGCACAGCCTCCGCGGCATGCTCCCCGAATTCGGGCGCGGAAGGACAGATTCCGACGAGACTTGACCCATTTGATCAGACCGGCCGGCGTGGCGTACGGGTCCTGCGTGGCGGGTGTGGGAGGGGTGACGGCTGAGGTGCTGTCAGAGCAGGGTGAGCTGGGTGGGGCCTGTGCCGGTTTCGGTGGCGGGGTCCTCCGCCGCGGGCGTACCGGGCACGGTGTTCCGCCGGGACTCGCCCCAGTGCGAAGGCCCGATGCCGTACTCGGCCGCCAGTTCGTGCACCTGGCGGGTGATGCGGCGCTGGTACCACGTGGGTGCGTACGCCCCGTCCCCGTACATCTGCTCGTAGCGACCCACCAGATGCGGGTGGTGCCGCCCGAGCCACTGCATGAACCACTCGCGGGCGCCCGGCCGCAGATGCAGCACGAGCGGCGTCACCGATGTCGCCCCGGCCTCGGCGACGGCGCGGACCGTGGCGCGCAACTGTTCGGGACGGTCGCCGAGGAACGGGATGACGGGCGCCATCAGGACCCCGCAGCCGATGCCGCTGTCGGTCAGCGTACGGACGGCGTCGAGCCTGCGCTGGGGCGACGGTGTCCCGGGCTCGACCGTGCGCCACAGCCCGGCATCGGTGAAGCCGACGGAGACGGAGATGCCGACCTCGGTCACGGCGGCG
>DATCWZ010000211.1:0-2612 GCA_036566065.1 Streptomyces sp.
GCGCCGAGGATCGGGGCGACGCAGGTGAGCCCGCCGACGGCCATCAGGGGCACGGTGTGCTGGACCAGGTCGGACGCGCTGTTGGACCCCGCGGCCACCTCGGCCAGCGGGACCGTGCGGCGGGCGGGGACGACGACATCGGACAGTACGACCGTGTGGCTGCCCGTGCCCCGCATGCCGACGGTGTTCCATGTCGGCTCCACGGTGAAGTCGGCCCGGGGCACCGCGAAGAAGCGCGGCGGGGGCGCGCCGGGGCCCTGGCTCGGGCCGGCCAGCAGTGCCCAGTCGGCGAACTCCGCGCCGCTGACGTAACTCCACCGCCCGCTCAGGACGAATCCGCCGTCGGTGGTGTCCGCCCGGCCCGCCGGGGCGAGCCCCGACACCCACAGCGTGTCCGGGCCGTCGCCCCAGAACTCCTCCTGCGCCTCGACGGGCAGATGGGTGGAGAAGCGGGCCGAGTAGGCGAACATCGTCCCGCACCAGGCGGCCGACGCGCACGAGCGGCCCACCAGGGCCGCCGCCCTGGTCATATCGGTGAAGGTGCCTTCGGCGCCGCCCCACTTGGCCGGGACGAAGTGGCGCGGGAATCCGGCCGCGGTGAGCGCCCGGACCACGTCCGTGTGCAGGGTTCCGGTCCGGTCCGCCTCGCCCGCGTACCGCCCGGCGAGGGCGGCGGCGTCGCCGGTGCGGGACACCAGGTCGTTGGTCAGCAAGTCTGTCACGTCGTCTGCTTCTCTCATCCGTGCCGATGGAGCCGGGACCGTGCTGTTCACGCGTCCTGTTCGCGCGTCAGGTTCGCGCGGTGTACGGGCAGCGTGCCGGTCGCACCTCGACATCCGATCCAGGCACGCTGGAAAACACCGGCCGCTTCGAACGGCTCTGTACGGGGCGTTGAACGCGGGCCGCGAGGGTGAGGCGCGTCAGGGCCTCACAACAGCGAGGAGGGCCCATGCCCGAACAGCCGATCCCGGACGTACGCAAGTCGGTGACCGTCGCCGCTTCGGCCGAGCAGTGCTTCAGGGCGTTCACCGAGCGCCTGTCCGAATGGTGGCCGCCCTCCCATGTCCTGGTGAAGAAGGAGCGGGCGGGCCTCGCCTTCGAGCCGGGTCCCGGCGGCCGCTACTACGAGTGGGACGTGGACGGTACGGAGGTGGACTGGGGCCGGGTGCTGGTCTGGGAGCCGCCGTTCAGGCTGGCCATGACCTGGCGCGTCGACGGCCGCTGGCAGTCGGTTCCCGACGACGAGCGGGCCAGCGAGATCGAGGTGGAGTTCCGGCCCGCCGGCGACGGGACCACCGTCGTGGAGCTGGCACACGTCAAGCTCCACAAGCACGGCGAGGACGCCATGCGGATCTTCACCGCGCTCGACGGGCCCAGCCCCGGCGAGACCCTGGAGCGCTTCTCCAAGGTCCTGTGATGCCGGCCGCCCCACACGCTCGGACGGAGGCCGTGCCGTGAACGAACCGGGCAACGCCCTGCTCGTCGAGCCCGACGCCGCAGCGCTCCGAACGGCGATGGGGCGCTTTCCGACCGGGGTCACCCTGCTCACCCAGGGCAGCAGGAGGGACACCCTCGCGCTGACCGTCAACAGCCTGGTGTCGGTCTCCCTCGACCCGCTGCTGATCCTCGTGTCCGTCAAACAGAGCGGCCGGATGCGTCCGGGCGTCGTACGGGCCGGGAGCTTCGCCGTCAACATCCTGACGCAGGGCCACCGCGACCTGTGCGAGGAGTTCGCCCGCCCCGACCGCCCCGAGGGCGAGCGGGCGATGCGCAGGATCGACGCCGTCGAGGGCGTCACCGGCAACCCGGTGATGCCGTCGGCCGTGGCGGCCCTGGAATGCGTGCTGCACGCCGAGATCCCCGCGGGCGACCACGCCCTGCTGATCGGGCGGGTGACCGTGATCCACCAGGGCCCGCCCGGCGCCCGGCCGCTGGTATTCCACCAGGGCTCGTTCACCATGCTGTCCCCCATCGAGGAGGTTCCATGAGCGCTCCCCCGCCCGCCCCCGCCGAGCCGACCCTGCGCGAGATCGCCGACGGTGTGTGCGCCTTCGAGCAGCCGCCCGGGGGCTGGTGCCTGAACAACGCCGGTCTTGTCACCGGTGGCGGCCGGGCCGTGCTCATCGACACGGCGGCGACCGAGCGGCGCGCCCGCAGGCTGAAGGCCGAGGTCGAGCGCGTCGTTCCGGGCGGCCCCGGCGTGGTCGTCAACACGCACTTCCACGGCGATCACGTGTTCGGCAACTGCCTGTTCGCTCCCCGGGCGACGATCGTCGCGCACGAGGGCACCCGCTCGGACATGGCCGAGGCCGGGCTCGGGCTGCGCACGTTGTGGCCGGGCGTGGACTGGGGCGGCCTCGAACTGGTCGTGCCCGATCTGACGTTCAAGGACTCGTTGGTGCTGCGTACGGGGGACCTCACGGTCGAGCTGATCCAGGTGGGCCCGGCGCATACGGCGGACGACGTGGTGGCCTGGATTCCGGAGCGGCGGGTACTCTTCACCGGCGATGTGGCCTGGTCCGGAGTGACTCCGTACATCCTGATGGGCTCGGTCGAGGGCTCGCTCCGCGCCCTGGAGCGGCTGCGGGCGCTCGGGCCGCGCACGGTCGTCG
>DATCWZ010000856.1:0-5131 GCA_036566065.1 Streptomyces sp.
CGGCCAGCCGCCCTGCCCGGTCATGGCCTGGGTCGCGGTCATGTACACGGCGTCCACGTCGGGCCGCTCCTCGCGGTCCACCTTGATCGAGACGACGGTCTCGTTCAGCAGCCGGGCCACCTCGGGGTCCTCGAACGACTCGTGGGCCATCACATGGCACCAGTGACAACTGGCGTACCCGACGCTGAGCAGGACGGGAACATCCCGTTCCCGGGCCTCCCGGAACGCTTCGGGTGACCACGGCCACCAGTCGACGGGGTTGTCGGCGTGCTGGAGGAGATAGGGGGAGGTGGTCTGCGCGAGTCGGTTACCCATAACCCGATCCTCGCGCACCCCGCCCCAACCCGGGCCCCCGCCTCACCCTCCCGCGGCCGCGGTCTGGTCGCCGGTGCGGGGCGGGGGACTACTTGTCGGGGGTACCGGCCTCCTGCGCCGCCTGCGCGGCGTCCTGCGCCGCCCCCGCGGCCCCCTGGGCCGGTACCTGGGCGTCCTGGGCCGCTGGCGGGGCCGTTTCCGCCGGGGCATCGCCGGAGGCGTCCCGTTCCGCGAAGTCGACCTTGCCCATGTGGCGGTTCATGGACTTCATCAGCAGCCACACCCCCACGGCGAGCGCCGCGAAGACGAGGAAGCCGAGGACGCCGGGGGTCACCTTGTTGTCGTCGACCTCCTTGGCGAGGGGGACGAGATGGGTCAGTGCCTGGGTCGCGTACATATCAGGCATCATCCCGGATGCCGGCGAACAGGTCGCTCTCGGGGAGGGAGGTATCGACCAGGGACCTGGCGAGCTCGTACTCCTCGGTCGGCCACACCTCCCGCTGGATGTCCATCGGGACCCGGAACCAGCCGCCGTCCGGGTCGATCTGGGTGGCGTGCGCCACCAGCGCCTTGTCGCGGATCCCGAAGAAGTCGTCGCACGGAATGTGCGTGGTCAGGGTGCGTTCGGCGCGCTCAAGCGTCTTCCAGCGCTCCAGCCAGTCGCCGTACGGGGACTCGAGACCGCGGGCCAGCAGCGCCTCGTGCAGCGCGACGGTGCGCGGCCGGTTGAAGCCCTGGTTGTAGTACAGCTTCCGCGGCTGCCAGACGGGCCCGAACTCCGGCTCGGGGTACCTTTCGGCGTCCGCCGCGCCGTCGAAGGCGATCATCGAGATGGTGTGCGTCTTGATGTGGTCGGGGTGCGGGTAGCCGCCGTTCTCGTCGTACGTGGTGATGACCTGCGGCCGGAACGCGCGGATCTTCGCGACGAGACGCCCCGCCGCCTTCGCGTCGTCCTCCAGCGCGAAGCAGCCGTCGGGCAGCGGCGGCAGCGGGTCGCCCTCGGGCAGCCCGGAGTCGACGAAGCCGAGCCATTCCTGCTTGACGCCCAGGATCTCCCGGGCCTCGTCCATCTCCCGCTTGCGCACCTCGTGGATGTGCTCCTCGATGTACGCGTCGCCCTGCAGTTTGGGGTTGAGGATGGAGCCGCGCTCGCCCCCTGTGCAGGTGACGACCAGCACGTCCACCCCCTCCGACACATACTTGGCCATGGTGGCCGCGCCCTTGCTCGACTCGTCGTCGGGGTGGGCGTGGACGGCCATCAGTCTCAGCTGCTCGGTCAAGACTCGATCCTCAGTGGTTGGTCGCGTTGGGCGGCTTCTATAGTGACCGAACCGGGGGGCGGAAAATTCCTCGGTCCCCGGCACGGGAGGAACGATCATGAACGCGGTTCGCGAGGCGCCGCCCGGCGGGCGTTACGGCCGGTCCGAGGACCAGCGCGCGGACCGCAAGCTCAGGATCGTCGGTTCGGTACTGGGCGCGGCTCTCCTCGGTGTGATCGGCTGGATCGGTTACGACTATGTGAGCGGCCAGGACATCAGTGCGGAGATCATCAAGTCCAAGATCGTGTCGGACGAGCTGGTCGAGACCCATCTCGAAGTACGCAAGGACAAGGACACCACCGGCTACTGCACCCTGCGCTCGCTGAGCGAGGACGGCAGGGAGGTGGCCCGTAAGGACTTCCGGTTCGACCAGCCTACCGACCGGATCGACGAGGTCGTCTCCCTGCGGACGACGGCGAGGGCGACCGCGGTGGAGCTGATGAGGTGCACGACGGGCGGCGCGGATTCGCATTGACGGCCGCGCCCGTGTATGTGAACCTCGTGATACGACCCTGACCTGCACGGACGCCGGTGTGCCCGTGTATCTTCTCCCTCTTTTCCCGGTGAATTGTTAGGCTCGTGGTTTCGCCCACCCGTGGCAGCACATGCTTGAGGGTAGGGCGATGCTTTGTATACCCAGTACCGACGAGGAGCACCCTGTGACCCAGACCAGCGATAACGTCACCTGGCTCACGCAGGAAGCGCACGACAAGCTGCAGGCTGAGCTGGCGCGCCTGACTGGCCCCGCGAGGACGGAGATCTCCGTCAAGATCGCGGCGGCCCGTGAGGAGGGTGACCTCCGGGAGAACGGCGGATATCACGCCGCCAAGGAGGAGCAGGGCAAGATGGAGCTGCGTGTGCGCCAGCTCACCCAGCTCCTGGAACACGCGAAGGTCGGCGAGCCGCCGGCCGATGACGGCGTGGTCGAGCCCGGCATGGTCGTGACGATCGCCTTCGACGGCGATGAGGACGACACCCTCACGTTCCTGCTCGCCTCCCGCGAATACGCGAGCTCGGACATCGAGACGTACTCCCCGCAGTCCCCGCTCGGCATGGGCGTGAACGGCAAGAAGATGGGCGAGGACGCGGAGTACGAGCTGCCGAACGGCAAGAAGGCGTCGGTGAAGATCCTCGCGGCGAAGCCCTACCAGGGCTGACCAGGCACATGCGAGAGCCCCGGCCGGTGTGAACGGCCGGGGCTCTTCGTATGCCGCTCGGGTCGTATGCCGCTCAGACGGTCGCCGAGCGGTACTTGCGTACGGCGAGGGTCCTGAAGACCGCCAGGATGAGCACCGACCACAGCACGGAGGCCAGGATCGGGTGCTGCATGGGCCATGCCTCCGGGGTGACGAAGCCGGGCGGCAGGTTGCCGAACAGCTCGCGGCACGCCTGAACCGTGGCGCTGAACGGGTTCCATTCGGCGATGTGGCGCAGGAACGTCGGCATCTGGTTGGCGTCCACGAAGGCGTTCGAGATGAACGTCAGCGGGAACAGCCAGATCAGCCCGCCCGAGGTGGCGGCCTCCGGGGTGCGCACCGAAAGACCGATCAGCGCGCCGATCCAGGAGAACGCGTATCCCAGCAGGAGCAGCAGCAGGAAGCCGAGGAGGACCTTGCCGAGGTTCTCGTGGACCCGCCAGCCGACGAGCAGGGCGACCAGCGCCAGGACGACCAGGGTGAGGGCGGTCTGGACGAGGTCGGCGAGGGTGCGTCCGGTGAGGACGGCCCCGCGGGCCATGGGCAGCGACCTGAAGCGGTCGATGAGGCCCTTGTGCATGTCGTCGGCGATGCCCGCGCCGGCACCTGCGGTCGCGAAGGTGACCGTCTGCGCGAAGATGCCCGCCATCAGGAACTCGCGGTACGCCTGCGCGGAGGTCGAACCGCCGACCTTGATGGAACCGCCGAAGACGTACGTGAACAGCACCACGAACATGATCGGCTGAATCAGCCCGAAAATAACCATTTCAGGAATCCGGACCATCCGGATCAGGTTGCGCTTAGCCACGACCAGCGAGTCGCGGACCGACCCGCTGACGCCGCCGCGCGCGCTGACGGGGCCGAGCGTGGGTGTGTCTGTCGTGGCCGTCACTTCACGGCCTCCTTCCCGGCGTCGGCGGTCTGTTCCGAGCCGCTCTCTCCGTTGCGCTCCAGTTCGGCGGCGTGGCCGGTGAGCGAGATGAAGACATCGTCCAGGGTGGGGCGGCGCAGGCCGATGTCGTCGATCTCGACGCCGCGGGCGTCGAGGTCGCGGATGATTTCGGCGAGCAGTTTGGCTCCGCCGGTGACCGGGACGGTCAGCTTGCGGGTGTGCGCCTCGACGGCGATCTCGCCCTTGCCGTGGGGGGCGAGTACGGCCCTGGCGGGCTCGATCTGCTCCGGTTCGTGGACAACGACCTCGACCCGCTCGCCGCCGGTGCGGGCCTTGAGCTCGTCGGACGTGCCGCGGGCGATGACCTTGCCGTGGTCGATGACGCAGATGTCGTGGGCGAGGTGATCGGCCTCTTCCAGATACTGGGTCGTCAGCAGCAGCGTCGTGCCGCCGGCGACGAGTTCCTGGATGACCTCCCAGAGTTCCTGCCGGTTGCGCGGGTCGAGCCCGGTGGTCGGCTCGTCCATGAACATCACGGGCGGTGAGACGACGAGGGCCGCCGCCAGGTCGAGCCGGCGCCGCATGCCGCCGGAGTACGTCTTGGCCGTACGGTCGGCCGCGTCGGCAAGGTGGAACCGCTCCAGGAGCTGGGCCGCCCTGGCCTTCGCGTCGCGGGCGGTCATCTGGTAGAGCTGGCCGACCATCTGCAGGTTCTCGCGGCCGGTCAGGTATTCGTCGACGGCGGCGAACTGACCGGACAGGCCGATCAGCCTGCGCACCTCGTTGGGATGCTTCAGCACGTCGACACCTGCCACGACGGCCGTGCCGCTGTCCGGCTGGAGCAGGGTGGTCAGCACGCGCACGGCAGTGGTCTTGCCGGCCCCGTTGGGGCCGAGCAGCCCCAGCACGGTGCCTTCCTGGACGTCGAGATCGACGCCGTCCAGTGCTCGTACATCGCCGAAGGTTTTCACCAGGCCTTCGGCATGGATAGCGCCTGGCATGTGGGTGCCCCCAGTTGATTCTTTTCGGGTGGTTTTCTGAGCGGATATTCGGTTTCGCCGACCGCCCGGGTGGGTGACACTACGGACCGGCGGGCCGCAGCACCGTATCGCGATACATCGCGAGTCTCAACCGGCTTTGCCACCGCGCCCGGCACGGTCCCGGAACACCCGTAATACGAACGGAAGTTCGAGTCAATCGAGCACAGGATACCCGGCGTCCCGCAGCGCGTCCGTGACCTCCCGGCAGTGCTCGGGGCCCTTCGTCTCCAGTTGGAGTTCCACTTCGACCTCGGTGAGTCCCAGCCGGGGATCGGTCCGCACATGGCTCACATCGAGGACATTGGCGTCCACCTCGGAGAGCGCGGCGAGCAGGGCGGCCAGCGCCCCCGGCCGGTCCGGCAGCCGCAG
>DATCWZ010000037.1:0-6809 GCA_036566065.1 Streptomyces sp.
CCCGGCCGCTCCCCGATGAGCCAGGCCATCCGCCGCGCCGCCGCCCGCGCGGCGATCCTGCGCGGCTCGGCGACCACGACCCGCCGCGCCGGGCCGACTTCGGTCAGACCGGTGAGACCGGCGAGTACCAGGGGTACGAGGGTCGTCTTGCCGGTACCGGGCGGCGCGCAGAGCACCGCCGCCCCGTGCTCGTCGAGCGCCCGTTCCAGGGCGGGCACAGCGGTGCGTACGGGCAACCGGTCGAGGGCTTCGGTACGGATCACGAGGCCCGCTCGTCCCGCTCGCAGACGAAGATCGCCGTCCCGGGGATCAGGGCGCCGCGCAGCGGGGACCAGCCGCCCCACTCCTGGTCGTTCCACGCGGGCCACTCCGGCTCCACCAGATCGACCAGCCGGAAGCCGCCCGCCACCACGTCCCGCACCCGGTCGCCGAGCGTCCTGTGATGCTCGACGTACACGGCGTCGCCCCGCTCGTCCTGCTCGACGTACGGCACCCGGTCGAAATAGGAGGCCGCGACCGACAGGCCCTCCGGCCCCGGCTCGTCGGGGAACGCCCAGCGGATCGGATGGGTCACCGAGAAGACCCAGCGGCCACCGGGCCGCAGCACCCGGCACACCTCCCGGAACACCCGCACCGGGGAGGCGACGAACGGGACCGCGCCGTAGGCGGAGCAGGCCAGGTCGAAGGACCCGTCCCGGAAGGGCAGCCGCCCCGCGTCCGCCTCGACCAGCGGAACCTCCCCGCCGATGCGCAGCGCGTGCTGGAGCTGGCGGTGGGAGAGGTCCAGGGCCACCGGCCGGGCGCCGACGGCCGCCAGCCAGCGCGAACACTGGGCGGCGCCCGCGCCGATCTCCAGGACGCGCAGGCCCTTCAGCGACTCCGCCGACCCCAGCAGGGCGGCGTCGGCCTCGTCGAGCCCCTCGGGGCCCCAGATGAAGCGGCCGTCCCCGAGGAAGTCGCCGTGCTCGCGCTGGTACTCGTCCGCGTTGCGGTCCCACCAGCCACGACTGGCCCGGCTGCTCTCCGATTCGCCGGCGTTCCTGCGTATCGCCTCGGGTTCGCCGTCGTACGTGTCTTGGCTCATCGTGCCCGTCGTTGTAGTTTGCCTTTCACCCGCCGCGCACGGCCCCCACACGGCTGCGCCGGGAGGGCTGGCCGGGTGCCGTCGCACGCCCCCAAGGCCGATGTGGCCTCGGACAACGCGAGTTGTGCCGGGAATGGGTCATTGTGCCCAGGGTGTGCGCCTTCGCGCATTGACCGTGTCCGGCTGCCCCCGTATGCTACAAGTTGCGCTGCGAGCCTGCGCGCTTCAGACCTAGCAGGCCGCGCTCGCGTCTGTTGCATGTCCCCTCGGTTGTCGAGGCCCCCTCCGAACCAAGTGGGGTGCTTTCCAGGCTGTCCGGCGTCTGCAGAGGCGATACGGGCTTTCGGCGTAGCAGTACCTACGACTCACTGTCCGTACCGGAGCCCTTTCCCACATGACGAGCAGCACCGAGACCACCGCCACCACTCCGCAGGTTGCGGTCAACGACATCGGCGACGCGGACGCGTTCCTCGCGGCCATCGACGAGACGATCAAGTACTTCAACGACGGCGACATCGTTGATGGTGTCATCGTCAAGGTTGACCGGGACGAGGTCCTCCTCGACATCGGTTACAAGACCGAAGGCGTCATCCCGAGCCGCGAGCTCTCGATCAAGCACGACGTCGACCCGAACGAGGTCGTCAAGGTCGGCGACGAGATCGAGGCCCTGGTTCTCCAGAAGGAGGACAAGGAAGGCCGCCTGATCCTCTCGAAGAAGCGCGCTCAGTACGAGCGTGCCTGGGGCACCATCGAGAAGATCAAGGAAGAGGACGGGATCGTCACCGGTACCGTCATCGAGGTCGTCAAGGGTGGTCTCATCCTCGACATCGGCCTCCGCGGCTTCCTCCCGGCGTCGCTCGTCGAGATGCGTCGCGTCCGCGACCTCCAGCCCTACGTGGGCAAGGAGCTCGAGGCCAAGATCATCGAGCTGGACAAGAACCGCAACAACGTGGTCCTGTCCCGCCGCGCCTGGCTCGAGCAGACCCAGTCCGAGGTGCGTCAGACGTTCCTCACGACCCTGCAGAAGGGTCAGGTCCGCTCCGGCGTCGTCTCCTCCATCGTCAACTTCGGTGCCTTCGTGGACCTGGGCGGCGTCGACGGTCTCGTGCACGTCTCCGAGCTCTCCTGGAAGCACATCGACCACCCGTCCGAGGTTGTCGAGGTCGGCCAGGAGGTCACCGTCGAGGTTCTCGACGTCGACATGGACCGCGAGCGCGTCTCCCTGTCGCTCAAGGCGACGCAGGAAGACCCGTGGCAGCAGTTCGCCCGTACGCACCAGATCGGGCAGGTCGTTCCCGGTAAGGTCACCAAGCTCGTTCCCTTCGGCGCGTTCGTCCGCGTCGACGAG
Source organism: Streptomyces sp. (assembly GCA_036566065.1). GTDB lineage: Bacteria > Actinomycetota > Actinomycetes > Streptomycetales > Streptomycetaceae > Streptomyces. The sequence continues at coordinate 2,433 of DATCWZ010000037.1, forward strand.
GGCATCGAGGGTCTGGTCCACATCTCCGAGCTGGCCGAGCGCCACGTGGAGATCCCGGAGCAGGTCGTCCAGGTCAACGACGAGATCTTCGTCAAGGTCATCGACATCGACCTTGAGCGCCGTCGCATCAGCCTCTCGCTGAAGCAGGCCAACGAGGCGTTCGGCGGCGACCCGACGGCGGTCGAGTTCGACCCGACGCTGTACGGCATGGCCGCGTCGTACGACGACCAGGGCAACTACATCTACCCCGAGGGCTTCGACCCCGAGACCAACGACTGGCTCGAGGGCTTCGAGACCCAGCGCGAGGTCTGGGAGACCCAGTACGCCGAGGCGCAGCAGCGCTTCGAGCAGCACCAGGCGCAGGTCATCAAGAGCCGCGAGGCCGACGAGGCCGCTGCGGCCGAGGGCGCTTCGTCCCAGTCCGGCAACGCCGCGTCGTCCGGCGGCAACGGCGGTTCGTACTCCTCGGACTCCTCGGACAACTCCGGCGCCCTGGCGTCGGACGAGGCCCTGGCCGCCCTGCGCGAGAAGCTGGCCGGTGGCCAGAGCTGACGCTCCGGCACACTGAGCCGCCTCTCGGCGGCAGAGCGGTGAGAGTGTGAAGCCTGAGGCCCGCTCCTTTCGGGGAGCGGGCCTCACGCGTGCCCGGCGTCCCCGAAAGCTGCGGACCGCGCGCCGAACTGACGGGCCGTGAGGCATCCGGGCGCCGTGGGTCGTGAACGGCCGCAGCGGGAATGCCCATGAGTGCGGGAGTGTTCTCCCCTAGGAACACGAGGAGGAGCGGTAACCGTGCCTGATCCGCAGAGTTTGTACGAATGGGAGCCGAAGGGGCTGGCCGTGGTCGACATGGCGCTGGCCCAGGAGTCGGTCGGCCTGGTCATGCTCTACCACTTCGACGGCTACATCGACGCGGGGGAGACCGGTGAGCAGATCGTGGACGGGCTCCTTGAGACGCTGCCCCACCAGGTCGTGGCCCGTTTCGACCACGACAGGCTGGTCGACTACCGCGCACGGCGCCCGCTGCTGACATTCCGGCGCGACCGCTGGACCGCGTTCGAGACCCCGACGCTGGACGTCCGGGTGGTCCAGGACGCCACGGGGTCCCCCTTCCTGCTGCTGTCCGGGCCCGAACCGGATGTCGAGTGGGAGCGGTTCGCCGCGGCGGTCGGACAGATCGTGGAGCGGCTCGGCGTGCGCCTCTCGGTCAATTTCCACGGCATCCCGATGGGTGTGCCGCACACCCGCCCCGTCGGCATCACCCCGCACGGCAACCGCACCGACCTCATGCCGGGGCACCGCAGCCCGTTCGACGAGGCACAGGTCCCCGGCTCCGCCGAGGCACTCGTCGAGTACCGGCTGATGGAGTCGGGCCGCGATGTCCTCGGTGTCGCAGCCCATGTGCCGCACTACGTCGCCCGTTCCGCGTACCCGGACGCCGCCCTCACGGCACTGGAGGCGATCACCGCGGCGACGGGCCTCGTCCTGCCGAGCGTCGCGCACAGCCTGCGCACCGAGGCGCACCGCACCCAGACCGAGATCGAACGGCAGATCGGCCAGGGCGACGAGGAGCTCGTCGCGCTCGTGGAAGGTCTTGAGCATCAGTACGACGCGGTGGCGGGCGCCGAGACCCGGGGCAACCTCGTCGCCGAACCGGTCGATCTGCCGACCGCGGACGAGATCGGCCGCGAATTCGAGCGCTTTCTCGCTGAGCGCGAGGGCGAGTCCTGACCGTACGGTGACAGGCTCTAGGCTCGGCCCATGCTGACAGTGGGCCTGACCGGCGGGATCGGCGCCGGCAAGAGCGAGGTGTCGCGGCTGCTCTCCGTTTACGGTGCCGTACTGATCGACGCCGACAGGATCGCCCGCGAGGTCGTCGAGCCCGGAACGCCCGGGCTCGCGGCCGTCGTCGAGCGTTTCGGGCCCGGCATCCTCACCGCCGACGGCGCCCTGAACCGGCCCTCGCTCGGCGCAATCGTCTTCGCGGACCCCGAGAAGCTCGCCGCGCTCAACGCGATCGTGCACCCGCTGGTCGGCGCCCGTTCCGCCGAGCTGGAACGGGCCGCCGGAGCCGACGCGGTCGTCGTCCACGACGTCCCGCTGCTCACCGAGAACGGTCTCGCCCCGCTGTACGACCTGGTCGTCGTCGTCGACGCCTCCCCGGAGACGCAGCTCGACCGGCTCGTACGGCTGCGGGGCATGACGGAGGCCGACGCCCGCGCCCGGATGGCCGCCCAGGCGTCCCGCGAAGAACGCCGCGCCGTGGCGGATGTGATCATCGACAACGACGGGCCGCGGGAGGCTCTGGAGCCGCAGGTCCGCGCCCTGTGGTCACAGCTCGCCGCACGGGCGGCGGAAGGCTGACGGGCGGACTTCCGCTGCTCAGTGGCTGTAGTGGCGCCGGTCGTGCCGCTCGTGCCGGTCCTCGTGGACGGGTTCGTACGGCGGTATCTCGGGACCCGGCTGGAAGTGCGGGCCCTGGCGGATGCGATGCACGACGACACAGAAGTCCGCGATGACGGCCAGCAGCATCACACCGCACGCGGTGGCCCAGCCGACACTGCCCAGCAGCATGAACACCACCAGCCCGAAAGCACCCCAGGCCATGGCCCACACACTCAGCCAGAGCCGCATCCGCAGCGGACTGCGGGCGGTGGACGGTTCGCTTCCGGTACGCATGGCAATCGCCTCACTTCCAGCATGGACCCGTGCCGCGGTGTCCGGAACCGCGGCGGCCGTCTCCGTACCGGCCGGAACGGGGGAACGGCCGCGGGAACCCGTACGTTCGCCGGGGTATGAGCGGACAGTTGATGCGCGAGGGATATTCCGGGACGGGGCCGGGCGTCATCACGCCGGACGGCTGCGCGGTCGAGCTGTACAGCCGGCTGTCCGCCGGGAACGAACCGGACGTGATCGAGGCCGCCGCGCCCGCCGGGGCCCGCATCCTGGAACTGGGCTGCACCGTCCGGATCCTCTCCGCGGAGCCGGTCGGTGCGCGCACGCGCCCAGTAGCGCGGGCCGTCAGTGGACGATGCGGTAGCTGCGCCAGGGCGGGCTGCTTACCGCCTTGACGTCGCTGACCGCCGTCGGCACGTACGTCGTGCCCTTACCCGTGCAGTCGCGGCTGGTGTAGAGGATGAGGTCGACCAGCGTGTGGTTGATGATCCCCTTGGCGCCCGCGGGCGCCAGTTGGTGGCAGCCCTGCACGGAAGGACTGTTGACCATGATCACGGCGTCCTTCTCCGTGGTGTAGGTGACGGGCCCGACCGCGGTGCGGCCGAGACCGGAACAGCCCGAGACGGCGAGGGTGAGAAGGGCCCCTCCGGCGGCGACGCCCAGTCGGCGAAGGCGGCGGTGATCGGCAGCGGTCGCGGTCACGGACATGGGCGGGTCCTCGTCTGCTCGTCCGGCTCATAGGGAGGTACGTCGCGGAGACGTGCTGGCGCTGGTCACCTTGCCTGTTCCGCGACGCCCGGGCATCCGGTGCGCGCCCGGCCGGGTTACCGGCCCTGTGCGGACGGTGTCCGACGAGGGCTCGACTGCCGTACAGCGCGGGCATACGGTGTGAGTAGAGGTTGTTCCGTGCACTCTCGGCGATTTCAGGGGGCCGTGATGGTCCAGGAACTAGTGACGGCGGTCGTGGCGCTGGGCGCTCTCGGCCTGCTGTATGTCATGGCAGCGGCCAAGGTGGTCAAGCAGTTCGAACGCGGTGTGGTGCTCAGGCTGGGACGGCTGCACGACCGTGTGCGGGGGCCAGGATTCACCATGATCCTTCCGATGATCGACCGGCTGCACAAGGTCAATATGCAGATCGTGACGATGCCCGTGCCCGCCCAGGACGGGATCACCCGGGACAACGTGACGGTCCGGGTGGACGCGGTCATCTACTTCAAGGTGGTCGACGCGGCCAGCGCGGTGATCGCGGTGGAGGACTACCGGTTCGCGGTCTCGCAGATGGCACAGACGTCGTTGCGGTCGATCATCGGTAAGTCCGACCTGGACGACCTGCTGTCGAACCGGGAGAAGCTGAACCAGGGCCTGGAGCTGATGATCGACAGCCCGGCGGTCGGCTGGGGTGTGCAGATCGACCGGGTGGAGATCAAGGACGTGTCGCTGCCGGAGACGATGAAGCGGTCCATGGCGCGGCAGGCCGAGGCGGACCGGGAGCGCCGGGCGCGTGTCATCAACGCCGATGGTGAACTCCAGGCGTCGAAGAAGCTGGCCCAGGCGGCCAAGGAGATGTCCACCCAGCCGGCGGCCCTGCAACTGCGGCTGCTGCAGACGGTGGTCGCGGTGGCGGCGGAGAAGAACTCGACGCTGGTGCTGCCCTTCCCGGTGGAGCTCCTGCGCTTCCTGGAGCGTGCGCAGGGGCAGCCGCAG
>DATCWZ010000028.1:0-3080 GCA_036566065.1 Streptomyces sp.
GGGCTCGGCTGGCCGCAGCGCGTCCCGGACGCCGCCCCCGCCTTCGACTGGACGAAGGCGTCCACCTGGGAGTTCTTCCCGCTGGACAACCACGCCTTCCCCTCCGTCAACCTCGCCCGGCACGTGGGCGCGCTGGGCGGCACGGCCCCCGCGGTGTTCAACGCGGCGAACGAGGAGTGCGTGGCCGCGTTTCTCGACGGACGCCTGCCGTTCAACGGCATCCTGGATACGGTCACCGCGGTGGTCGCCGAACACGGCACCCCCGCCGCGGGAACTTCTCTGACCGTCGCGGGCGTCCTCGAAGCGGAGGACTGGGCCCGCTCCCGGGCCAGGGAGCTCTCGGCGAAGGCGACAGCGGAGGCGGGCGCATGAGTACGACGACGATCGTGATGACGATCCTGGGGATCGCCATCTTCGCCGCGGGCCTGCTGTTCTCGATCGCCTGGCACGAGCTGGGACACCTGACGACCGCCAAGCTCTTCGGCATCCGGGTCCCGCAGTACATGGTCGGCTTCGGCCCGACGGTCTGGTCGCGTACCAAGGGCGACACCGAGTACGGCTTCAAGGCCATCCCGGCGGGCGGCTACATCCGCATGATCGGGATGTTCCCGCCGGGCCCCGACGGGCGCGTGGAGGCCCGCTCCACCTCGCCGTGGCGCAGCATGGTCGAGGACGCCAGATCGGCGGCGTTCGAGGAGATCGAACCGGGCGACGAGGACCGCCTCTTCTACACGCGCGCGCCGTGGAAGCGCGTGATCGTGATGTTCGCCGGACCCTTCATGAACCTTGTCCTGGCCGTCGCGATCTTCCTCACCGTCGCGATGACCTTCGGCTTCCAGACCCAGACCACCGAGGTGGCCGGGGTCCAGCAGTGCGTGATCGCGCAGAGCGCGAACCGGGAGACCTGCAAGGCGACCGACCCGGTCTCACCGGCCAAGGCCGCCGGGCTGCACAAGGGCGACACGATCGTCGCCTTCAACGGGGAGCGGATCAGCGACTGGGCCACCCTCTCGGACCGGATCCGCGACACCATCGGCCCCGCCACGATCACGGTGAAGCGTGACGGGCAGGAACAGACCCTGCACGCCGTGCTGAAGAAGAACGCGGTGCTGAAGAAGGACGCCGACGGCGAGGTCGTGGCCGACCAGTACGTCACGGCCGGCTATCTGGGCTTCGCCGCCCGCACCGAGATCATCCCGCTCTCCTTCGGCGACTCGGTCGTCCGCATGGGCGACATGATCGCGGACGGGGTGGACTCGGTCGTCGAACTGCCGGGGAAGATCCCGGACCTGTGGAACGCCGCCTTCAACGACGGCAAGCGCGCCCAGGACTCGCCGGTCGGCGTGGTCGGCGCCGCCAGGATCGGCGGCGAGGTGATGTCGCTGGACGTCCCGGCGCAGAACCAGATCGCGATGATGCTGTTCCTGCTGGCAGGCTTCAACCTGTCGCTGTTCCTTTTCAACATGCTGCCGCTGCTGCCGCTGGACGGCGGGCACATCGCCGGTGCGCTGTGGGAGGCCCTGCGCCGCAATGTGGCCAGGGTCTTCAAGCGGCCCGACCCGGGCCCGTTCGACGTGGCGAAGATGATGCCGGTCGCGTATGTCGTCGCCGGGATCTTCATCTGCTTCACGCTGCTGGTGCTGGTCGCCGATGTCGTGAACCCGGTGAAGATCAGCTGACCGTCCCGACTTGCCGACGGGATGCGTCCGGTCCGTCGACGGTGCCGTAACCTCAGATGCTGGAGCCCGCCGAATTTCGGGACCCGGAACAACAACTGATCCACACCTTGGGGATGCTCAGCGCATGACTGCGATTTCTCTCGGAATGCCGTCCGTTCCGATCAAGCTCGCCGAACGACGGGTCAGCCGCCAGATCCACGTCGGGTCCGTGGCGGTCGGCGGGGACGCACCCGTGTCGGTGCAGTCCATGACGACGACGCGTACGTCGGACATCGGAGCGACGCTGCAGCAGATCGCCGCGCTGACGGCCGCCGGGTGCCAGATCGTACGGGTGGCGTGTCCGACGCAGGACGACGCGGACGCGCTGGCCACCATCGCGCGGAAATCGCAGATCCCGGTCATCGCGGACATCCACTTCCAGCCGAAGTACGTGTTCGCGGCGATCGACGCGGGCTGCGCGGCGGTCCGGGTGAACCCGGGCAACATCAAGCAGTTCGACGACAAGGTCAAGGAGATCGCGCGGGCGGCGGCGGACGCGGGGACCCCGATCCGTATCGGTGTGAACGCGGGCTCGCTGGACGCGCGGCTGCTGAAGAAGTACGGGAAGGCGACGCCGGAGGCCCTCGTCGAGTCGGCGCTGTGGGAGGCGTCGCTGTTCGAGGAGCACGGCTTCCGGGAGATCAAGATCTCCGTGAAGCACAACGACCCGGTCATCATGATCAACGCGTACCGCCAGCTCGCCGCGCAGTGCGACTACCCGCTGCACCTCGGTGTGACGGAGGCGGGCCCGGCCTTCCAGGGGACGATCAAGTCGGCCGTGGCGTTCGGCGCGCTGCTGTCGGAGGGCATCGGGGACACGATCCGGGTGTCGCTGTCGGCGCCTCCGGTGGAGGAGGTCAAGGTCGGGCTGCAGATTCTGGAGTCGCTGAATCTGAAGCAGCGCCGGCTGGAGATCGTGTCCTGCCCGTCGTGCGGGCGGGCGCAGGTGGACGTGTACAAGCTGGCCAACGAGGTCAGCGCGGGCCTCGAAGGCATGGAGGTCCCGCTGCGGGTCGCGGTGATGGGCTGCGTCGTCAACGGACCGGGTGAGGCGCGCGAGGCGGACCTGGGTGTGGCGTCCGGCAACGGCAAGGGGCAGATCTTCGTGAAGGGCCAGGTCATCAAGACGGTGCCGGAGTCGAAGATCGTCGAGACGCTGATCGAGGAGGCGATGAAGATCGCCGAGCAGATGGAGAAGGACGGCATCGCCTCCGGCGAACCCCAGGTCTCCATCGGCGGCTGACCCCGCCCCAACCCGTGCCCCGCAGGCCCAACCCGCGGGGCACACCCATGCCCACCCGGGGGCCGCCGGCCCGGAGGGCCAACCGCCCTGGCCCCCGCGCGCGGATAGTCCGGCCCACC
>DATCWZ010000027.1:0-3168 GCA_036566065.1 Streptomyces sp.
GGCTGGACGAGCTGGAGGCGCTGGTCGCCCAGTCGCGGGAGGCGGGCATGACGGTCGAGCTGTCGGTCGACGGTGAGCTGCGCTCGTACGCGCCGGAGGTCGAGCAGACCGCGTACCGGGTGGTCCAGGAGGCCCTGACGAATGTGCACAAGCACGCGGCGGGTGCGAAGACGTGGGTACGGCTGGCGCATCGCGAGGCGGAGGTCGCGATGCAGATCGAGAACGGGGCGACGGACGGTGCGGCGGCCGATGCCCGGCTGCCGAGCGGCGGGAACGGCCTGGTCGGGATGCGGGAGCGGGTGCTGGCGCTGGGTGGCGTCTTCGTCTCGGGCCCGACGGAGGCGGGCGGCTTCCGGGTGTCGGCGGTCCTTCCGGACGGGGACGGTTCCGGGCCGCCGCCCGCTGTCACGCCGAGGTGAGCCGCTCCGGCATGGCCCCGGTGACCAGCGTCGCCAGTGCGTGGTCGATGTCCGCTCCGAGGTACCAGTCCCCGGTGTGATCGATGCTGTACACGCGGCCCTCGCTGTCGATCGCGAGCACGGCCTGCCCGTCGCCCTCCTCGCCGAGCGGGCTGACCTCGGTGGCCAGTGCCCGGCCCAGGTCTCCGAGGGTCCGTGCCAGGTGCAGGCCGCTCAGCGGGTCGATGCGCACGCTGGCGGGAGCGATCTGGCGGCCGGGCGCCGACCCGGTGATCCGCAGGCCGCCGAACTCGGCCCATGCCTCGACCGCCGCGGGGAAGACGGCGTGCTGGTGCCCCGCCGGTGAGGCGTGGGCGCGCAGGGCGTCTGCCCATTCCTCGGCCTGCCGGATGTCCCATCGCCCCGGCTGCCATCCGGCAGCGCGCAGGGCGGCGTCGACGGCGACGGGGAAGCGGGTGGTGGTGTGCCGGTCGGGGCGGGCGGCCTGCCCCGGAACCGGGAGCGGGTGCGGGTGGGCGGGCGGCTGTTGGGTTCGTTGGTCGTGCATGTGCTGGAGCTCAGATCTTCTCGGCGGCGGTGGTGCCCGTCGCGGTGAGGTCGACGGGACGCACGCCGAAGTGGGCGAGCATCGCCGTACAGGAACGGCAGGGAGGTGCGTAGCTGCCGTGCAGCGGGTCGCCGTCCTCGCGGATGCGGCGGGCGGTGAGCCGTGAGTTCTTCAGCACGCGGCGGGCCTCGCCGTTGGTCAGCGGCTTGCGCTGGGCCCGCTTGGAGCGGCTGCTGTCGGCGGCGGTGAGCCGGCGGGACAGCAGTATCGCCTCGGGGCAGCGGCCGGTGAAGCGTTCGCGCTGGCCGCTGGTGAGGGTGTCCAGAAAGTCCTGTACGAGGGGGTGGAGGACGGGTGGCTGGTCGCCCTTGCCTGCCGTACAGGTCAGCGTCTCTCCGCGTACGGACAGCGCCGCTGCCACGGCGGGCAGGATGCCGTCGCGGCGGTGCCGGAGCCTGGGCGCTTGGCTGGTCGCGGTGCTGCTCCAGTTGAGCCGAGGATCTCCGGATGTGACTGTTTGTGCATTGTTCATGGTGCGGCATCCCTCCCGTGCCAGCAGCGGCTGCTCCTGGTGTGAACGCCCCCGACGTGCGGTGACAGCCTGCCAAATGCGCTGGGGCAGGGGGAAGCTGGGTCGGGGTATCGCGTCTGCGTGTCGCGTATCGGTGGCTTGGCCGTCGCACGTCCGTCATACGGCTGTGACGCTCGGTGAGGGGGTCGGAGCTGCGGGAGCCGCTGTTGCACCACCGAATAGGCTGTGCGGAACACCGACGCAGGGACGCAGCAGGGGGCAACCGCCATGACGACAGGTCGGCTCGGGCAGCAAGCCGCGCCACCGAACGCGGCCTATGCCGGGCAGGTCGTGCACTTCCCGGACCCGGTCCGGGCCTCCCGTCACCCCAGGGGTGTGCGGGTGGACGGGAACGGCTATCCGGACTTCTCGCCGTACGCGCGTGCCGCGGCCGAGATCGCGGATCCTCCGGAGGGTTTCGGTATCGACGAGCTCCGGCTCACCGACTATGTGTCGGCGAACGCGGCGCTGGCGGCGAGCGGCCATGAACTGTGGGACACCGTCCCGGCGGTGGCGACTCCGCACGGCTGGACCTGGCACCATGTGCCCGGCGGGCGGCGGATGGAGCTGGTCCCGGTGGAGGTGAAGGCGCTGTTGCGCCATCACGGCGGCCTGGCGACGGCTTCCGTGGACCAGAACCAGCGGGGCACCCGCCCGCTTCAGGAGACCAGGCCCGCGCATTTCCGGCTGCCGAAGGGTTCCGTCGCGGTGACCGAGCAGCAGGTCCTGGGGGTCGAGGAGGATCTCGGCTACCGGTTGCCGGGTGCGTACCGTTCGTTTCTGAAGGCGGCGGGGGGTTCGGCCCCGGCGGGTGTGGCGCTGGACGCGGAGCTGGGTCTGCTGGTGGACCAGCCGTTCTTCACGGTGCGGGACGAGGCGGCGGTCAATGACCTGCTGTACGTCAACAAGTGTCTGCGGGACCACTTTCCCAAGGACTATCTGGGTGTCGGCTTCGTCCAGGGCGGCATTCTGGCGGTGAAGGTGCGGGGCGGCGGCGCGGGTTCGGTGTGGTTCTGTGCGTACGACGATGCCCGGGACCGGGACGGCTGGAGTGTGCAGGAGCGGGCGGAGCGGCTGCTGCTGCCGTGCGGTGCGGACTTCGACGCCTTTCTCCAGCGGCTCGCGGGCAGTCCGCCGGAGCTGGAGACCGTGGCGAATCTGATGGTGGACGGCGGCTTCGCGCGGGCCGTCCCGGTGGAGGGGTGAGCGCGGTGGTGACCTTCGCGCAGGCGCAGGAGCGGGCGGACGAGTGGGTCAACGGCGACGTGCCTGCGTACCAGCACCGTGAGGTGCGGGTACGGGAGTTCGAGCTGGGCTTCGTGGTGTGGGCCGAGGACCGGGCGGAGGGCCCGGTGTCGGACGGTGGGCGTCAGCGGCTGGTGATCGCCCGTGACAGCGGTGAGGCCACGTTGTGGCCGGGGCTGCCGGTGGGTGAGGTGATCCGGCGGTACGAGGAGGAGTACGGGGTGTCCGACGCGGCACCGGCCGCTCCGGAGCCGTCGCGGCGTATCGACCTGAATCAGACGTCGTTCCTGCTGAGCCCGCCGGAGTGGCTCCAGGAGGCGGCGGACAAGCTGGGTATCCCGGACCGGCGTACGCATGCGGACGCGCCCGCCGCGCCGCCTGCGGTG
>DATCWZ010000326.1:0-3707 GCA_036566065.1 Streptomyces sp.
CCCGGCACACGCCCCCGTGCGTGTGCCGGGCACCGGCCGTAACGCCGGAAGACGGCCCGCCGCGGACCTGCGGAAGAAATAAACACGAATACGCACTGATTTTCACCACATACTTGGGATAATTGTGAGCATGGCAGATCCTCAAGTACCGAACACTCGTCGGGCGCTCGACGGCGTCTCGCGGATCGCTCTCCTCGACACGCTGCGCCGAAGCCGACAACCCATGACTGTCAAACAGCTCGCCGATGAGGTCGGCCTGCACAGCAATACCGTCAGATTCCATCTGAGTCGGCTGACCCGGGAGGGGATCGTCAAGGAGGAGTCCGCCGGGCCGAACGGCCGCGGCCGGCCGAAGCTCGTCTACTCGGCGGTGCCGGAGCAGGAGGAGGCCCCCTTCAACGGATACCAGCTCCTCGCTGAGATCCTGGCGGGACAGCTCGCCGCCACCTCCCCGTCCCCGGCCCAGGAGGCACTCGCCGCCGGTCAGGAATGGGGCCGTCACCTCACGGAACGGCCCGGCCCCTTCGCCTCCATCTCCGCGGACACGGCACTCGAACGACTGGTCGTGCTGCTGGACGACCTCGGATTCGCTCCCGAGACCGGCGAGGACGGCGCCCCGCTGCGACTGCACAGTTGCCCGTTCCGCACTGTCGCCGACCAGCGGCCCGATGTCGCCTGCTCGGTCCACCTGGGACTGATGCGCGGAGCCCTGACGGAAATGGGCGCGCCGGTGGAGGCCACCGCCCTGGAACCCTCGTTCACCTCCCGGCCGTGCCTCGCCCTGTTCGACGTAACAGAGACTCCCAAGCGGGCTGCCGCCAGGACATCGCTGACGGGCCGCCAGGCAGCTGAGCCGGGCACCGAATGAACCTTCCGGCTGACGTTCCAGGGGGGTGAAAGCTGCTACAGGTTTTCTATTCATTTGCAGTCGTTTCTAGTCGTATGTCTCGTATATGTTGGTCTTGTGAGGCTTTCGGAGTGGGCCCGGCAGCAGGGCGTGAGCTACCAGACCGCCTGGCGGTGGGTGAAGGACGGGAAGATGCCCGTGCCCGTCCGGCAGGCGCCGTCCGGGACGTGGCTGGTCGCCGAGCCCGCTCCGGCCGCCGTCGTGGAAGCGGGGCGGGTGGTCGCGTACTGCGGAGCCATGCCTGGTAGGGCGTGGCGTGCCCGGCAACGGCCGACCAGTGGCGACTGTCGGTGAGGACCATCGGCAGTACGAGACCAGTGCGCACACCGGCGCGAGGAGGGCGGACGCCACTACGACGCGCAGGGCGCCCGGGGAGCTGATCGGTACGCCCACAACGGCTGGACTACGCCTGATCCCGGGTCATCGTGACCGCCGGTTCCGCGCGTCAGGCCCAGGCTCCCAGGAGGTCCTCCGGGGTGAGGGTGGGGATGCCCTGGGCGGTGCAGCCGCTGCGGGTGACGGCGAGAAGCGGGGTGTCGTCGTCGGCGCCCGGGAGCTGGGAGCGGTGCACGAGGAGGCGGGCGAGATCGCGGTGGTCGAACGGCTTGTTCTCCAGCCACTTGATCGATCCGGCGAGTGTGATCTTCTTGGCGACGGGTGAGCGGTCGGCGCCGATGATGTCGATCTCCGGGTCGTTGCTGCGGGTCCAGTACCCGCCCACGACATTGGTGCCTTCGGGAAGCCGGTCATCCGCCAGACGCCAGAGGGCATCACGGATGACGGGTTCGATGGCCCGGCCGCGCCAGGATGTCCAGCCGGCCCGGATCGAGGCGAGGACGAGGTCACCGCGGCCCCGTTCAACCGTAGGGATGCCCGGGCCGATGAAGGAGAGCCAGAACCTCATGTAGGGGTCGTCGATACGGTACCGGGTCTCGCGGCTGGGTCTGGTGGACAGGGGCACGTCGGCGGCGACCATGCGGCGGCTGGTGAGCAGCTCCAAGGAGCGTTGTACCGAACCCGCGTTGAGGTTTCCGGCGGCCCGGCCGATGAGCGTGAAGGTGCGTTCACCGTGACCGATGGCGCCGAGCACCGTACGGGCCTGCGCCTCGGTGGGGAATTCGGCGGCGAGGGTGCGCTCTCCGCTGACGAGCAGGGCGGAGGTGGGCCTGCGCAGGGCCTCAAGCAGATATCCCCAGAGGTCTGCGCCGTGTGGCCATTCCTCCAGGATCAGGGGGAGACCTCCGGAGATGAGATGAGCGTCGAATGCGTCAGCCGGGGACAGGTCGAGCGTGGCGGCGACATCGTGCGGATTGAGCGGGGGCACCACGAGTTCGGTACCGCGCTGGTAGAAGGGCCGCCCGTACGTGTTCAGCTTCTCCATCATGGCGAGGTCGGAACCGATGAGGACGAGCAGTACGGGCAGCCTGGAAAGGGTTCGGTCGAAGGCTTTCTGCAAGGAGCCCTCGAAGGTGGGGTCCTCGTGTACCAGATACGGCATTTCATCGAGCACGACGACGCTGGGTGCGTCGGTGGGCAGGGTCGTCGCGAGCAGGCGCAGGGCCGCGTCCCAGGTGTGCGGGGTGGCGAAGTCCGCGGAGTGTGCGGCGCCGGGAAGGCTTGAGGCGGCAATCTCGGCGGTGAACCCGGCCAGGTCCTCCTCACGCGAGCCACCGACCGCGGTGAAGAAGACATGGGGTAGGCCCGTGCGTTCCAGGAACTCCTCCACCAGCCGGGACTTGCCCACTCGGCGGCGCCCGCGGACCAGCACCGCACGTCCCGGCCGTCCACCGCGCCCGCCGGTCCTGACGGGAGTCAGCAGGTCATCCAAGTGGGCGAGTTCGGCTCGGCGCCCGATGAATCCGTTCATGAGCGACCCTTACTTGCGTTGGAGAAACTTTCATCAATGATACTTTCTTTGATGCAAGTATGCTGCCGCACTGTGGCTACGTCCCTCGAACGGGGTACAGGGCCGTCCGATGTCGGGTAACGTGGCCCGTCCCTAGAGCGGGATCGACCCAGGAGGTGAGACCCATTACCGCTGTATCAGGCTGGGTGCTCACCTCTCATGACGGCGTGGTCGAACCGATGTAGGCGATCGCGGAGCGCCCATCGGTCATCCCGAAAGGCTCCTCCGCATGTCGGATTCTGTTTCACCGCTCGTCAGCACGCTCCGTGCCGCCGGTTGTGTCTTCGCCGAGGACGAGGCCGCTCTGCTGCTCGCCACGGTCACCGATCCCGCCGGACTTGCCAGCATGGTCGAGCGCCGGGTCTCCGGACTGCCTCTGGAGCACGTCCTGGGGTGGGCCGAGTTCTGCGGGTTGCGTATCGCTGTGGGGCCCGGTGTCTTCGTACCCCGGAGGCGTAGTGAGCTCCTTGTCCGGGAGGCGGTCGGCCTTGCCGTCGGGGAGCCGGCTGTCGTTGTCGATCTTTGTTGTGGTTCCGGCGCGCTGGGCGTGGCGCTGGCCGTCGCGCTCGGTCGGGTCGAGCTGCATGCCGCCGATGTCGAGCCTGCCGCCGTCCGGTGCGCCCGGGGCAATGTTGGGGATCTCGGGCGGGTGTATGAGGGTGATCTGTTCGAGCCGCTGCCCGGGCCGCTGCGGGGGCGGGTCGGCGTGCTGCTCGCCAATGTGCCGTACGTACCGACCGGGGATCTCGGACTCCTGCCTGCCGAGGCGCGCGTCCATGAGCCACGCGTGGCGCTCGACGGTGGCTGGGACGGGCTGGACGTGATGCGCCGGGTGGCTGCTGCGGCGCCGGAGTGGCTGGCCCCGGGCGGCAGCCTGCTGGTCGAGACGAGCGG
>DATCWZ010000182.1:0-6899 GCA_036566065.1 Streptomyces sp.
AGCTGCTGGCCGGTTTGGCCGCGGGCGTAGAACGTGCGCGACACCTGCGCGCCACCGAACGAGCGGTTGTCGAGCAGGCCGCCGTACTCACGGGCGAAGGGGACGCCCTGCGCGACACACTGGTCGATGATCTCCACGGAGATCTGGGCCAGCCGGTAGACGTTGGACTCGCGGCAGCGGAAGTCGCCGCTCTTCACGGTGTCGTAGAACAGCCGGTAGGCGGAGTCGCCGTCGTTGCGGTAGTTCTTCGCGGCGTTGATCCCACCCTGGGCCGCGACGGAGTGCGCGCGCCTCGGCGAGTCCTGGAAGCAGAACTGGACCACGTGGTAGCCCTGTTCGGCCAGGGTCGCGCCGGCCGAGCCGCCGGCGAGACCGGTACCGATGACGATGACGGTGTGCTTGCGCCGGTTCGTCGGGTTGACCAGCTTCGCCTTGACGCGGTACTGGTCCCATCGTTCGGCGATGGGTCCTTCGGGGGACGTGGTGTCGGCGACGGGGTCGCCGGTACCGAAGTTCGTGTAGTCGGTCATGTTCAGTTCACCACTCCGGTCATGACGGCGACGGGGACCGCGATGAAGCCCGCCGTCAGCGCCACTGCGAGAACATTGGCGAGGGTCTTCAGCGCCCGGTCGCGTGCCTTGGTGCCCGCGCCGAGGGTCTGCGCGGCACTCCAGAAGCCGTGCCGGATGTGCGCGCCCAGGGCGAGCATGGCGACGATGTAGATGACATCGCCGTACCAGGTCGAGAACGTGTCGATGACGTTCTGGTACGGGCGCCCTTCCTGGAAGCCGCCGGAGTGCACGGTGCCGGTCGTCAGGTCGAGGATGTGCCAGACGATGAAGAGCCCGAGGATGATTCCGCCCCAGCGCATGGTGCGCGTGGCGTAGCTCGTACGTGCCTTCTTGTGCACGTACTGGGTCGTGCGCGCCCTGATGTCGCGCCGGCTGAGCTGGTACGCGGAGACGGCGTGCAGCACGACGGCTACAACGAGCACCACACGGACAGCCCACAGGGCCCACTCGTAGTGAAGGAAGGGCTCACCCATGGTGCGCAGCCAGTGGGCGTACTCGTTGAAGCCGTCGGACCCGAAGAAGATCTTCAGATTGCCCATCATGTGGACAATCAGGTAGCCGAGCATGATCAGGCCACTTACGGCCATGATCGTCTTCTTGCCGATGGACGAGTCCCAGAGCGTATGCGTCATGGACGACCGTCGGTCTGTCCGCGTTGCCAATGCCATGGACACGAAAATAGGCTGATCTACCCCATCAGTCCAAGACATGAAATAGGTCATGTCAATAGGCATAGGCTATGGAGGTTCGCTATCGTCGGCGCATGCACTTCCAGCAGTTGACCTATTTCGTCGCCGTCGCCGAGGCCAGGCACTTCACCCGTGCGGCCGAGGAGGTGCATGTGTCGCAGCCCTCACTCTCGCAGCAGATCAGGGCGCTGGAGACCGAGCTGGGGGCCGAGCTGTTCAGCCGCGCCCGGGGCCATATCGCGCTGACCGACGCGGGCGAGGCGCTGCTGCCGCTGGCCCGCCGGATCCTCGCGGACGCGGAGACCGCGCGGCACGAGGTGCAGGAGCTCGTGCAGTTGCGCCGTGGCCGGATCAGGGTCGGCGCCACACCCAGTCTCTGCACCGGGCTGCTGCCCGATGTGCTGCGCGCCTTCCATGATCTGCACCCGGGCATTCACCTGCTGGTGGAGGAGGGCGGTTCGCACGACATGGTGCGGGAGCTGGCACGCGGGGCGCTGGACCTCGCGCTCGTCGTGCTTCCCCTGCCCGCGGCCTCCCCCGCGCTGACCACGGTGGAGCTGCTGCACGAGGATCTGGTGGTGGTGTCCTCGCCGGCCCGGCGTGAGCCCGGCCACAACGGCTCCGTACGGATCGCCGATCTGAAGGACGAGCCGCTCGTGATGTTCCGGCACGGCTACGACCTGCGGGAGCTGACGGTCGCGGCGTGCCATGCGGAGGGCTTCGAGCCGTCGTTCACGGTGGAGGGCGGCGAGATGGACGCCGTGCTGGGTTTCGTACGGGCGGGGCTCGGCATCGCCGTAGTGCCGAGCATGGTCGCCGTACGCACGGGCCTGAATCTGCGGACGACACCGCTGGCCGGCCGGGGGCTGCGGCGTACGATCGCGCTGGCGCACCGCAGCGATGTCGCGCCGCCGAGGGCCGCGCGCGAGCTCCAGCGGATGCTGCTCGCACAGCGCCCGGCGGGGACCACCGCGGGCTGAGCTCCCGGTGCGCAGGGGCGGCACCGGGGCCCGCTCACACCGCGTCGGCAAGCACCAGCGAGTGGATCCGGTCGGGCGCGCCGGGCCGGGCGTAGTACCATCCCTGGGCCGTGTCACACCCCAGCTCCCGCAACTGCTCGGCCTGGGCTCCGGTCTCCACGCCTTCGACGGTGACGGCGAGATTCAGGCTGTGGGCGAGCGTGACAATCCCCTCGACAATCTTCAGATCGACGGCGTCGGCCGGCTGGTTCTGCATGCCCTGGGTGAAGGAACGATCCAGCTTGAGCACGCTCACCGGCAGTCTGCGCAGATTCGCCAGGTTCGAGTAGCCGGTGCCGAAGTCGTCGAGCGCGATGCCGACGCCCATCTCCGCGAGCTGCCGCAGCGGCTTGAGCAGTTCGTCGTCCGCGCCGATCAGCGCGGACTCGGTGACCTCAAGGCAGAGGGCGCCCGGTTCGAGTCCGGAGCGCTCCAGCACATCGACGGTCTCGGCGACCAGCCGCGGGTGGTGGAGCTGGGCCGGGGACACGTTGACGTTGATCCGCAGCGGACCTCCGTCGGTATGGCGCTGCGTCCAGAAGTTGGCCTGGCGCACCGACTCCTCCAGGACCCAGCGGCCCAGCGGCACGATCAGCCCGGTGTGCTCGGCGAGGGTGATGAAGCGGTCGGGGCCCAGCACGCCGTGCTGCGGGTGGCACCAGCGCACCAGCGCCTCCGCGCCGTGCACGGTACCGTCGCCGAGGTGCACCAGCGGCTGGTACTCGATGAAGAACTCGCCGCGGTCGAGCGCCGCGGGCAGCGCCGTGGTCAGTCCGTGCCGGGTGATGGCGCGGGCGTCGGCCTCGGCGTCGGCGACCTCGAAGCGGTTGCCGCCGGCCGACTTCGCGCGGTACATCGTGATGTCGGCGCTGCGCAGCACCTCGGCCGCGGTCCGTTCCGCCGACGGCCCTTCGACTACGCCGACCGAGCCGCGCACGGTCAGCTCCCGGCCTTCGAGGCGTACGGGCGTGGCGAGCACCGAGAGCATCCGGGAGGCCAGTTCGCAGACCTCTTCCTGGGTGCGCTGTCCGGTGGTCAGGGCCACGAACTCGTCACCGCCGAGCCGGGCGACCATCTCGCCGCGTGCTGTCGCGCAGCTCTGCAGCCGGTCGGCCACCTCGACGAGCAGCCGGTCCCCCGCCGCGTGGCCCAGACTGTCGTTGATCGCCTTGAAGCCGTCCAGGTCGAGATAACAGAGCCCGAAGCGGGTGCCGTCCGTGGCGGAGACCGCCTTCTCCAGCCGCTCGAAGAACAGCGTCCGGTTGGGCAGCCCGGTGAGCGCGTCATGGGTCGCCTCGTAGCGCAGCCGCAGATTGAGCAGCCGCCGCTCGGTGGTGTCCTCGAACAGGGCGAGCTGGTATTCGGGCTTCCCCTCCGGGTCCCGCAGCAGCGACACCGTCAGATTGGTCCACAGGACGGTGCCGTCGTTACGGAAGTACGGCTTCTCGACCCGGTAGTGGTCGCGTTCGCCGCGTACCAGCTCGCCGTAGTACTTCCAGACGTGCGGCGAGTCCTCGGGGTGGACCCACTCGTACACCTTGTGGCTGCGCACATGGTGGTCCAGGCCGCCGAACATCCGGGTGAGGGTGTCGTTGATCTCCAGTACGTTGCCTTCGAGGTCGGCGATGCCGATGCCGATGGCGGCGTCCCTGAACACGGCCTTGAAGCGTTCCTCGGTGGCGTGCAGCGCCTCCTCGGCGCGGGAGCGGGCGGTCAGGGCCGAGCGGGCGATGGCCTCCTGCTCGGCCAGCGTCCGCTCGCGCAGCGCCTTGGTGAACCCGGCGGCGAGCGCATGCTGCATGCGTGCGCACCGCGCCCTGCTGTCCTCGGTGGAGAGTGCCCGCGGCCCGTTGCCGCCGCAGTAGAGCACCAGATACGAGTCCACGACGCCCAGCGAAGAACTGAGGGCGTCCGGGTCCGTGCAGTGGGCCGCCACCAGGGCGGATCCCACGGCATACGCGGGCGCCGGGTCGAAGGGCCGGGCGTGCAGGATCGTGCTCAGTTCCCGTGCCAGCGGCAGGAGATGCTGTTCGAACTCCGGCCGGGTCATCGAGGTGGCCGTCAGGGGGAAGATCGCCCGGCTCCAGATGGTGGCGAATCTTCGGAGCCGGTCCTCCGGGCCGTCCGGTGCCGCGTCCGGCGCACCGGACGCCTGAGCGGGAATGCTCACGCCCTGCGTCCAACCCCGGCGTACCCCGAGAAGGCGAATGGGTCCTCCTGCGCCCGCGCCGCCGGTTCCTCCGGACGCCAGTCGGGCATCGATACGAGGCCGGGCTCGACCATCTCGTATCCCTCGAAGAAACGGCTGATCTCCTCGCGCGTCCGCATGACGAGCGGATTGCGGATGTCGCGGTAGACGCCGACGGCTCCCCCGGCCTCCTCCTCCGAAAGCGGAATCCCCTCGTAGGAGGCGTGGGTGATGATGATCAGGCTTCCGGGGGCCAGCGCCTCGCGCAGTTCGGCGACGGCGGCCTGCGGATCGTCGGTGTCCTCGATGAAGTGGAGTACCGCGACGAGCATCAGCGCCACCGGCCTGTCGAAGTCGAGGAGCCTGCTGACCTCCGGGTGGTTCACGATCTCCTGCGGCTTGCGCAGATCGGCCGCAGCGACCACCGCGCGCTCGTTGCCCTCCAGCACCGCCTGGCTGTGCGCGACGGCGACCGGGTCGTGGTCGACGTACGCGACACGCGCCTCGGGATCGGCCGCCTGGGCCACCTCATGGACGTTGCCGAACGTCGGGATGCCGGAGCCGATGTCCAGGAACTGGTGTACGCCCTGCTGGGTGGCATAGTGCACGGCCCTGCGCATAAAGGCACGATTCGCCTGCATGATCTTGGGGAGGCCCGGCAGGAACTCCATGGCCTTGCGGGCCGCTTCCCGGTCCACCTCGAAATTGTGCGAACCGCCCAGATAGAAGTCATACATGCGGGACACGCTCGGCACGGAAATGTCAATGCCCTGCGGTGCCCAGGCGGGACGCTCCATCGATGTCTCCAAGTCGCCACGGCGGACCGGCCATGTTCATGGTCAGTGATGACCAGAGGCTACTGATCGGCCGCCAAGAGAGCGAGCAGAAACGGAAATTATCGATCCGTTATTGGTCACACACCAGTGGCATGTGCAACCGGCCCGTCGCTGCGTGTGAACATGCGGCGACGGACCGGTACTTCGGTGACCTCTTCGGTACCAGGTGCTCTCTTTCGAACTACTTGGGCGCTCCGACCAGCTTTGCGTTGGGGGACACCGCGTACCATGTGCCGCCGACGCCCTGGCCGTTGGTGTCTCCGGGCTGCTTGTCACCGGAGAAGGTGTAAATGGGCCAGCAGTCGATGAACTGCTGCTTGATGCCGTCGGGACGGTTGAAGGTGCCGAATCCCTTGGTGGTCACGCCCTTCACATCACTTTTCTTGACGGGGCTGACCACGGGCCACTTCTTGAGGCAGTCCCCGGTGCACGCCGTCTTCATGGGCCAGGCCGAGTCCTTCTTGAGGCGGTACACGGTCATCCCCCGCTTGTCGACGACGATGTCCCCGAGTTTCGGGTCCTTGCGGACCGAGAGTCCCGCGAGGTCGGCCGGCTGTGCGCCACTCGAACTGTCGGCGTTCACCGCGGCCTTCTTGCCGTCGGGCGCGGAGGCGTACCACGTACCGCCGACGCCCTGTCCTTTGGTGTCGCCGGGCTTGGTGTCCTGCGCGTAGCGGTACATCGGCCAGCCCGCGACGGTCAGTTGCTTGGTGCCGTCTGGGCGCGCGACCTCACCGAGCAGCGAGGCGGCGGTTCCCGCGGCCGCGGTGACGTCGTCGGCCGGTACTGCGGGCCAGGTCTTCTCGCAGTCGCCTTCGCAATTCGTCGCGGGCGGGCTCGCGGTGTCCTTGTCGAAGCGGTAGAGGGTGAAGCCCTCGCTGTCGGTCAGGACCTTGCCCAGCGTCTCGTCGTCCCGCGCCGCGAGTTGCCCGGCCGGCTTCGATGCCGCGTCGTTCGTGTCCGCGGCCGAACCGTAGCCGTCGCCCGACCCGTAACCCCCGTTCGAGCCGTACGCGCTGCCGGCGGGCTGCTGAGCGGCCGCGTTGCCCACGGACTGGCTGGTGGGGGAGGAATTGCCGTTGTCCTGGCCGCACGCCGTCGTGAGCGTCATCAGGGCCACCGCGGTCACCGCGAGCGAGGCGTTCCGCCAAGTATTCATGTCGACTCCCGCTGTCCTTCTGCCGGTTGTGACGCGTGTCCGCGTCGTTCATGGCCCTAGGTACGGGTGAGTGGTCCCGGTGTGTTCAGCGTGTCGCCGAGAAACTTTCCGCGGGCGCAAACGCGAATCGCCCAATGCCCCACCATCAGGCGAATCCGCCCCGTGCTCCGCGTGCCGCGCGACGGCCCGGAACATGCTCCCGGCGTGTACGGATCACTCATCGGGCGGCTCACAGCGGCCGCCGCTCTTATCTGGCTGCTCGCCATACCCGTACCCGCCGCCGGCGCCGACTGCGCGGTCGCCTCCATCGGGCAGGGGGACGGCGGCTCGTCGGTCGCCGTGGCGGGCGGGTCACACTGCGCAGCGGTCTCCGCGCCGGAACCAGCCCCGCCGCCACCTCCTCCTCCACTGCCGCCGCCACCTCCTCCACCGCCTC
>DATCWZ010000419.1:0-3084 GCA_036566065.1 Streptomyces sp.
TGCGGTCGAAGGACGCCCGCTTCGACGGCTGGTTCTTCACGGCGGTCCTGACCACCCGGATCTACTGCCGTCCCAGCTGCCCCGCCGTGCCGCCGAAGGCCGAGAACATGACCTTCTACCCCAGCGCCGCCGCCTGCCAGCAGGCCGGATTCCGGGCCTGCAAGCGCTGCCGGCCCGATACCAGCCCCGGATCGCCCGCATGGAACGCCCGCGCCGACTCCGTCGCCCGTGCGATGCGGCTCATCGGGGACGGCGTCGTCGACCGCGAGGGCGTGCCGGGGCTCGCCGCGCGGCTCGGCTATTCCGCCCGGCAGATCGAGCGCCAGTTGCTCGCCGAACTGGGCGCGGGGCCGCTCGCCCTGGCCCGCTCCCAGCGGGCCCAGACCGCGCGGCTGCTCATCGAGACGACCGGACTGCCCATGGCCGACGTGGCGTTCGCCGCCGGATTCACCTCCGTACGCGCGTTCAACGAGACGGTCCGCGAGGTCTTCGCCCTCACCCCCGGCGACCTGCGCGGCCGCGCGGCACGCGGCCCGGTGACGCCCGCCACCCCCGGAACCATCGCGCTGCGGCTGCCCTA
Source organism: Streptomyces sp. (assembly GCA_036566065.1). Taxonomy (GTDB): domain Bacteria; phylum Actinomycetota; class Actinomycetes; order Streptomycetales; family Streptomycetaceae; genus Streptomyces. The sequence goes on from DATCWZ010000419.1 coordinate 581, forward strand.
CCGCGCCCCGCTCAACCCCAGCAATCTCTTCGGGCATCTCGCGGCGACCGCGGTCCCCGGTGTCGAGGAGTGGCGTGACGGCGCCTACCGCCGCACGCTGACCCTTCCGTACGGACATGGCACGGTCGCCCTGACCCCGCGGCCCGGCCATATCGGCTGCCGGCTGCGGCTCACCGACTGGCGCGACCTGACCCAGGCCATCAGCCGGTGCCGCAGGCTGCTCGACCTGGACGCCGACCCGGTCGCCGTCGACGACCAGTTGCGCTCCGATCCACTGCTCGCGCCGCTCGTCGACGCCGCCCCAGGCCGGCGGGTGCCCCGCACGGTCGACGGGGCGGAGTTCGCCGTACGCGCGGTGCTCGGCCAGCAGGTCTCCACCGCCGCGGCGCGCACCCACGCGGCGCGGCTGGTCACCGCCCACGGCGTCCCCGTCGACGACCCGGAGGGCGGCGGCCTGACCCACCTCTTCCCCGCCCCCGAGGCCCTCGCAGAACTCGATCCGGAGGCGCTCGCGCTGCCGCGCACCCGCCGCAGGACCCTCACCACCCTGGTCGGGAGGCTTGCCGACGGATCGCTCCGGCTCGGCGTGGACAGCGACTGGGACGAGGCACGCGCCGAGCTGAGCGCACTGCCCGGGTTCGGGCCCTGGACGGTCGAGGTGATAGCCATGAGGGCGCTCGGCGACCCGGACGCCTTCCTCCCCACCGACCTCGGCATCCGGCGCGCCGCGGAACGGCTCGGCCTCCCATCGACCCCCGCGGCGCTCACCGGACGCGCGGTACGGTGGCGCCCCTGGCGGGCGTACGCCGTGCAGTATCTGTGGACCGTCGACGACCACCCCATCAACCACCTCCCCGCATAACGGCGCAAGGACGCTCTCCATGACCCTCACATCCACGGTGACCAGGCAGCACACGGTCATCGACAGCCCGTACGGCCCGCTCACCCTCGTCGCCACCGACGGGGTCCTGGCCGGGCTCTATATGACGAACCAGCGCCACCGCCCGCCCGAGGAGACCTTCGGTGAGCCCGACCCGCGGTCCTTCGGCGAGACGATCCGCCAGCTCGGCGCCTACTTCGCGGGCGGGCTCACCGAGTTCGACCTGCCGCTGCGTCTGGCGGGAACCCCGTTCCAGCGCAGCGTCTGGGCCGAGCTCCAGCGGATTCCGTACGGCGAGACACGCACATACGGTGAACTGGCCGAACGGCTCGGCAAACCCGGCGCCTCCCGCGCCGTGGGGCTGGCCAACGGCAAGAACCCGGTCAGCATCATCGTGCCCTGTCACAGGGTCATCGGCGCCTCGGGGAGCCTCACCGGATACGGCGGCGGCCTTGACCGCAAGCGGCGGCTCCTCGCCTTCGAGAAGGGCACGGAGGGCGACGTAGCGGCACTGTTCTGAAACGGCGCATTCAGCCGGTGAAGATCTCGACGAGCGACCAGACGGCCAGCGCGAGCATGCAGAATCCGCCGATGCGCCGCACGGTCCTCAGCGGCACCCGCCTGGCGATGAACCGCCCGGCGAGCAGGGCGAGCGCGGATACGGACATCAGGGCGGCGGCCGAGCCGATGGCCGTCGACCAGGTGCCGTTGCTCGCCGCGAGGTTGGCGGTGGTGATCTGCGTGAGGTCGCCCCATTCGCTGATGAACACGGCCATGAACGCCGTCGAATAGACCGGCAGGAAGCCGGTCACCGTCCTGTCCCCGCTGTCCTCCTCGTCGTCGTCGCCCCCGCCGCGCAGCAGCACGAACGCGCCGAACGCGAAGAGGGCGGCGGAGACGAGGTGGACGATCCAGTCGGGCAGCAGACCGATCAGACTGCCCGCGCCCACCGCGATGGCGACATGCACGATGAAGGCGGAGGACGTACCGAACCAGACGTAGAGCGGGCGCATGCGCGTGCCCATCGCCAGGGAGGCGAACATCGTCTTGTCGGGGAGCTCCGCGAGGAAAATCAGCCCGAAGGCGGTAAGGATCGCCAGGGGGTCCAGATGCATTCCGGTGGCCTTCTGTGAGAGCCGGGCCCCTGGGCCTGCGCGACGTGCCGACCGGGCGCCTCGGAGGACCACTCGGCCCGGCATGAGCGCAGCGCCCGCGGGGCGCGGACGTGTTCATACCTGACCGAAGGTCTCGCCCGCCCGTGACGGTCCACGGGCCCGGCCACCGGGAACCCGGAGGCTCCAGTGTGTCGACGACCGGTTTGCGGGGCTACTCCCCTTCGCGGGCACCCACATTACCGCACGTCACTGGTACGAATGGAGTCTTGGCGGCGCGGCTGCCTGTTCGAGAGCAAGGGATGCCAGGGTGACGGACGGAGCGGTGGACCGGACCCCGCGGGTGCTGGTCGCGGCGGACAAGTTCAAGGGCTCGCTCACGGCCGTGCAGGTCGCGGAGCGGGTGACGACCGGGCTGCGGCGCGTCGTTTCCGGTGTGCGGGTGGAGGCCCTGCCCGTCGCGGACGGCGGCGACGGCACGGTCGCGGCGGGGGTCGCCGCCGGATTCGAGC